>UQOC01000058.1 GCA_900542565.1 uncultured Eubacteriales bacterium
CAAGAAAAACCCCGGACGATCATACAATCTGTCCGGGGTTTGTCTACGGTCTGAGACCTTGTCCGGCCGGACAAGGTCTTTTGCCGTGCCTAAAATTTCCTTACCCCCTAAAAACTATTGTAATTTACAGGTTTGTTTGCTATAATAATACCACTTGTAAAATAATTTGGGAGGTCTGTAAAAAGATGAAAGGCTATACGAGTGAAAACATCAGAAACATCGCTTTATTGGGTCACGGCGGATGCGGAAAGACCACATTCACAGAAGCGGCCCTCCTGGCGACAGGCGTGATCAGCAGACTCGGCAGAGTCGAGGACGGAAATACCGTATCAGATTACGACAAAATGGAAATAGAAAAAGGATATTCGATCAATACGACCATAGTTCCGGTCGAATACAATAAAGTAAAGATCAACTTCGTTGACGCTCCCGGATTTTTTGATTTTGTGGGCGAAGTCCAGTCGGCCCTCAGAGCTGTAGAGGCTGCCGCTATCCTGGTTGACGCATCCTCCGGGATACAGGTAGGTACCGAAAAAGCATGGAACGCCTGCAAAAAAGCGGAAATGCCGAGGTTTTTCATAATAACCAAGACTGACAAAGAAAATGTGGATATAGATAAGACCATTGGAGAATTACAAGCTAAGTTCGGGACTTCTGTAGCCACCCTTGATGACAGGGATGCCCTCAGCGAGGCCATCGCAGAAGTTGATGAAGAACTGATGGATATATATTTCGACGCCGGGGAATTTACCGAAGAACAGTTCAACAGAGGACTGGTAAAGGGAATTTCCACAGGAGACATCGCACCGGTATTCTGCTGTTCTTCTGTTAAGGGCGAAGGTATCAAGGAAATATTAGATGAACTTGTAAAATATGTGCCGCTGGCCATAGATCACGAGCCATACAAAGCCATCAATGGCAAAGACGAACCTGTGGAGATCAAGTGCGATCCGAACGGAAAGCCGGTAGCGTTCATATTCAAGACCATTGCCGACCCGTTCCTGGGCAAGATCTCTCTTGCAAAGGTGATCTCCGGCAAGCTTACCGCCGGCATGGAAATCTACAACAGCAGAGCCGAAAAGCCTGAAAAGCTGGGCTCCATGTTCTACCTCAGGGGAAAGAACCAGGGAGACGCCCCATCAGTGCCTGCAGGAGATATTGTTGCCCTGGGAAAACTCCAGTTTACCAAGACAGGCGATACCCTCTGCGAAAAGAACAACATAGTCAAGCTGCCTCCGGTTGATTTCCCTCAGCCGTCCCTGTACATGGCCATCGAAGCCGTCGGCAAGGGCGAGGACGAAAAGATGGCTTCCGGACTCCACAAGCTGATGGAAGAAGACCCGTCCTTCGTTCTCACGAGAAATTCAGAGACCCGTCAGACACTCATCGGCGGTCAGGGCGACATCCAGCTGGGCATCGTGATGTCCAAACTGAAAGATAAATACGGAGTGACCGTAAAGACGATCCCTCAGAAGATAGCATACAGAGAGACCATAAAGGGTACTTCCGATGTTCAGGGCAAACACAAGAAACAGTCCGGAGGAGCCGGCCAGTACGGCGATGTCCACATCAGATTCTCACCTTCACAGCAGGAATTCGAGTTCTCCGAAGAACTGTTCGGCGGCTCCGTACCTAAGCAGTATGTACCTGCCGTAGAAAAGGGACTGCTGGAATGTATGGACAAAGGCCCTCTGGCAGGCTGCAAAGTAGTAAATGTAAAGGCTGTCCTCTACGACGGTTCCTACCACGATGTAGACTCCAACGAAATGGCATTTAAGATCGCTGCTTCCCTGGCCTTCAAGAAAGGTATCTCAGAAGCTAAGCCTTGCCTGCTCGAACCTATAATGAAGCTGGAGATCGTGGTCCCTGACGAGTACATGGGTGATGTCATGGGAGACATGAACAAGAGGAGAGGCAAGATCCTCGGCATGGAACCACAGGCAGGCGGCGGCCAGAAACTGGTCGCAGAAGCGCCGCAGGCAGAGCTGTTTGACTATGCCATCGTGCTGCGCTCCATGACCCAGGCAAGAGGAAGCTTCACCATGGAATTTGCCAGATACGAAGAAGTTCCTGCCCACCTGGCCGAAAAGATCATTGCAGCTCACAAGGCCGAAGAAGAAGCCCAGAGCAAATAACCTGCAAAAAGCCAAACGGCTCCGCCGCCGGCAAAACGCCGGCAGCGGAGCTTTTTTGGTGGGGAGGGGCATGCGGCAGCTCCTGGCCCGGAGAGCCTGACTCTGCAAAAAAGCAGAGATCATGAAAAATGCAGGGCTGCTCCCTGCATTTTTTGAAAAAAGTTTTGGCAGGGTGCTGCCCTGCAAAACAAGCAAATAATTACTTAAATGTAGGGGCACCGTGCAATACGGCGGCGGCCGGTTTGCTGTGAACCGCCTTGAATAGTTTAAAGTGATAATCTAATGATGAAAATTTAGATAATCGATTGACAAACATAGTCGAACATGATAGACTCCAGGTATAGTTTAATTCATTCGACTGAAGGGAGTAAAAATGACTGCACCAAAAGTTTTTGAAAGCGAATATCGATTTTGCTTGATCTTGTGGGAAAACGAGCCTATCGGAAGTGCAGACCTTGCCAGGCTATGTAAGGAAAAACTCGGATGGTCCAGGACAACCACATATACGGTTATCAGACGATTATCAGACCGAGGGGTTGTGATAAATGAAAAGGCTGTTGTGCGTTCTCTTGTGTCCAAGGAGGAAGTCCAGAAAGCGGAGATCGATGAACTGGTTGAAAAGAAGTTCGATGGTTCTCTGCCAGAATTTATCGCCACTTTTACCAGAACTCAGAAGTTAAGCGATGAAGAAATCAAGCAGCTCAGAAAACTGATAGAAAAATAAAAGTAACAGAAAAAGGGGTATTTTCATGGAAACTTTATTTGTCAGCAGCCTGAACGCAAACCTGGCGCTTGCCTGGGTGATATGTATAGTTTTGTTATTGAGGCTGATCTTTAAGCGCATCTCTAAACGGCTCTGTTTATTCTTGTGGCTGATCGTGGGATTAAGATGTGTATTGCCTTTCTCGTTCCACAGCACATTCAGCTTTCTGCCGAGTTCTCAGGTTTTTGATCCCGGTGATATGTTTTTGAGAAGTTTCAGAATACATTCGGGTTTAAATATTATTGATGACTATATTAACGATTATTTAGGCGGACATTATTACGAAGGCATCTCAGTACCGGTGGAAACAATGCTAAAGTCAGCCCGGAACGGTGCAGTTATATGGGTGATCGGAATGGTAATTATGACATCACTTCTTATCGCAGGCATTGTTACTTTGAAGCGCAGACTGTGCACCGCGGTCATATATGAGGGAAATATATGGCAGAGCGACATGATAGGAAGCCCTTTCGTATTTGGGATATTCAGACCTAAAATATATGTTCCTTTTAATCTGCAAGGAAAAGACTTTTCTCTGGTAATTGCTCACGAAAGAGAACACATAAAACATGGAGACCACCTCTGGAAATTCCTGTTCTATTTGATATTGATCATCAACTGGTATAATCCTCTGATGTGGGTCGCGTACAAAAAATTCTCCGATGATCTGGAGTTTGCCTGCGATGAGAGGGTCATCGGTAAGAAAAACGAATATGAACGCAAGGCATACGCAATGACACTGCTGAACTATGCGGCAAGAACACCTTTGTGCTTTGCAGATCGACTGTATTTCGGGTGTGAAAAGATCAGAGACAGGATTGAAAATATTATCGGGTACAAAGACCGAAACAGATTTTTAATAGCAGTATTTGTTTTAATACTATTCATTGTGGCCTGCGGTGTGCTGGCAGATCCGGATCCGAATGCGGACAACAATTTATTGGATATCCTGCAAAGGAGGGAGGTGAAATAAATGCTATTAGAGTATCTCGAAAATCTTGCCAGGGAGAGCCTGCAAGGGGAAGGTATGGCGTATGTGATAGATATGCCGCTGGTTTTAAAGTATGTCGTGCCGGTTTTTATAGCACATTTTCTAATATGCCTTGCTGTTAAGCGCAGAGAATTTTCACCGAAAAAATATTTTATCAGAGCAGGCTTTGCTTTCTATTTTGTAGTTATTATTCTGTTCACCCTTTTACCAATATATTTCCCCGGTATTGGTGAACCTGATGTTTCTTTCAGTTTCAGTCTGCTGCCGCTGTTGGCCATATTTTTGAGCAGGGCGCAGCTGATAAATGTGGCGGGAAATATCATCTTATTTATGCCGATATCCGTTTTAGGATATATAAATGGATTTAAAATATTTAAAAAGTGGGGTACGACAGCAATTTTAATGTTGGTTCTATCTCTGCTTATAGAGGGACTCCAGTATTTTGAAATGGCACATGGGTATACAACCATGGCTGTAGTGGATATCATAGATGTTATCACCAATGTTATAGGCGGATTATTGGGGCTTGTTTTAGTTAAATTCTTGATAAGAAGTCATAATAATATTTCGACTGATAACAAGGAAGAATGACATTGATATCATGATAAAAGTTTAAGAATAAAGGGCTGCCGCACATTTTGATGCAGCAGTCCCCCTCTTTGGCACTTTGTCACAAAAGTTCTTATTTTAAGGCCAGGTCAGTTCCCAGACCTCAAATAATCCTGAAACAAATGAGAATGTAAATGTGTAAACGAGCTGCCCGGATACCGATCATATCACGCACTCTGTGAGATGAACCTACTGTCCGCTGCTCAGCTCTCCCAATGTGATCTCGCCCCAACTGTAGTTGGTAAGATAGCTGCCCTTGAAAAGCTGAGCATATTCTTCTTTCCCCGAAAGGTAGTCGTAGAGGTCGCAGCGGACCTTTTCCGGTATTATGCGGCGCTTTCCGGCCACCGACTCCATGATATCGGAGATACCGTATTCTTCGAGTATGTTCTTGAGACGCAGGGCAACCTTGCGGTATCTTGCAAGGGTGACCGAGTTGATTGGCTCTTCTTCCCACAGAAAGCCGATGGCCTCCTCAGATGTGACAAAGCCGCCCCTCCGGTCGATAAGCAGGGCGAAAAGCTCCTTGGCTTTCTGGCTCCTGAAGGCGATGGGCTTGCCGCCGATGAAAACATCAAAATACCCGAAAGTCCGGATAGAAACGGTCATCCCGTCATCAGCGCTTTCTGCCGCCGTGCCGGGGAACTCATCCATATTGTAAAGCAGCACATAGCGAGGGGAAGCTTCAGGCGACTTGGGAGAGCAGATGGCCTTGATACGCCGCTCTTTTTCCGCTCCGAAATCATAGTATGTAAATTCAGCCTCGCCGGTCCTGAGCAGCTCGGCAAAATCGCTGTACGAAGTCTCGCTGCGGGCGATGAACTCACGGACGGGCGTGCTCTTTTCCATGAGGGGGAGCCATTCGTCCTTTGTGAATCCGAAAAACTCGCAGACATTATCACTGGCGTAAAGGGGCGTCACATTGCCGTCTGACAGCTCAAAGGCTGCGATACCGTCTCTGAAGCGCCTGACCAGCTCCTGCATGTTTTCTTTGAGGGAAATGTTTTCACTCCTGAGTGTCCTGGTCTCGTCATCGTTTGCGACACTCCGGCAGCAGTAAAAACTCACGGCGTCATTGATCTTGATCAGTGTGCCGTTATATGGGGTCAGGGTCCCGTCAGCAGAAATTTCATGATAAGTGATCTGAGGCGGGGCGTTTTCCGGCCCATACAATGTCCTGCTGCGGAAAGCCTCAAAGAAATTCCGCACCTTGCTGCGGTCTTCTTCTGCGACTATGCTTGATATCCACTTTTCGTTGGCTTCGTCAATCTGCATGGGGATGTTCTCAAGCCATTTGAAAATGGCGGAATTGTGACTGTCTAAACACTTCATCGTGTTGTTGGAAAGATCGTATTCAAATATGCGGTCATAGACATCAGTAAGAGCCTTGATATACCGCCTTGTTTCGTTGGCTTTTCGGAGCTGATGGCTTTCGGTCACATCAATGCAGACACTTTGGAATTCGTCCTTTCCGTGTTCATTGGTGAACCTGGTGACCCAGCCGAACAGTCTTCCTCTTGTCCCGTCAAACCGCTGTATGTTTATTTCCCCAGCAAGAGGCATGCCCGCAGACCGCACCCGGCTGAGGTACAGGGAAAACCTGCTCCTTTCTTCCATGGGGATCATCATGAAGATATTGTCCCTATACATTTCGAGATAATCCGCTTCTCCGGCAGAGGCCTTTGGTATCCGGAGAAATTCCAGCATATTTTCGTTGATATATGTCACCTTAGGCCGTTTGTCGCATGTGTAGCGTATAAACCCGCAGGGGATCGTGTCATTGAGAAAGCGGAGATTGTCGTTTTCGCTTTTGATCTTGGTTATGTCTGAAAGCACCGAATAGCCTGCCATGACACCGTCAGGACCGGCGGCGGAAGTCATGGTATCCTTGACACACAAAACGGAGCCGTCTTTCTTTATAAGGCGGTATTCGACTGAAAGGGTCTGCTCTTTTTTGCCCATTTCATATAGAAAGGCGGAGTACATGTCCCTGTCGCCGGGATGGACCATGGCCAGATAGCGGTCGGAAGTCCTGCTGAGCAGCTCTTTCCCGGAAAAGCCCATCATCTGACAGAGGTTGTCGCTGGCATATATGAGACGGGGAGAGCCGGAGAGTATATATTGATGGAAACCGCTTATACTGCGGCTGAGTATCTGTTCTGCGTCACCGAATTTACTTTTCATCAGAGCTCCTTTGAACGGAATATATATCCGATTATACCATATTCAGGGCCTTGGCACAATTGCAAGAAGGCAGAAGGCGTGCGGCCGGAGGGTCTTGTGTGCTGAGGCTTCCGTCGTGCAGCAGCTGGTTCCGCCAGATGCCCGCCGCCGCTGCCTGCCCGCCCAGGCGGGCAGGTCAACCGCCGTTCCGCCGGCGGTTAGTTCTCTTTTTCCCTGAAGTTGTCTTTTGCGAGAACCGAAAAGCCGGCAAATGTTCTCCTTGGAGCCGGAACCGGGTTTTGGGAGAACCGTTCAGTTCTCGCCACATAGGGAAAAAGGGAAAAAGAGAACCGGCAGCGGGCCATAAGTGTGTGTGATGGGTGTTTAGGTTCTTACGGGTATTATATGCAGTCAAAATGAGAACTTTTTGATGGCGGAGCGACTATACATCTCATACTCGTCTGGCTGGCAGAACCCGGTGCGGCGGAGGAGCGGCAGGCCAGATGCCCCGCCGTCCATCTGCTTACTGCCGCTCCTCAGGCACAGCGGAAGGATACGCCGGCATATCCATCAAGCCATGTTCCATGTGTCCCCCCCTATGCTCCCTGGCTGCGCTGGACATTTTTGCGTATCTTTCCGCTGATGGTCTTGGGCATCTCATCGACGAACTCGATGATCCTCACCCATTTGTATTCGGCCAGCTTGTGGTTGCAGAAGTCCCTGATCGAGAGTTCAAGTTCCTTGTCTGGATCGTACCTGTGATCAGGTACGATTATGGCCTTGATGGACTGGCCCCGGAGCGGGTCGGGAACACCTATGACGCTGCATTCCACCACGGCGGGGTGTTCCATCAGCACATTTTCCACCTCGTAAGGGCCGACCCTGAAGCCACCGGTCTTGATGATGTCATCGAAGCGGCCGTGGAACCAGTAGAGGCCGTTTTCATCCACAGAAGCTGCATCCCCTGTATGATATACGCCGCCCCGCCAGGCATGATCATATTGCTGGGGATTGTCCAGATAAGATGTGAATACTCCGATCTGGCGGCCGTTTTCGGGCGGCACGATGACGATCTCTCCGATCTCACCAGGGCCGACAGGGTTTCCTGTCTTATCCAGCAGCTTTATATCGTAAAAAGGCGATGGCCTGCCCATGGAGCCGGCGACAGGTGTCTGCCCGCAGAAATTGGCCGTCAGCAATGTGGTCTCCGTCTGGCCGTAACCCTCGCACAGTGGTATGCCTGTAGCCTCGATAAACTTGCGGAAAACTTCCGGCGCAAGCATTTCACCGGCAGTGGATGCATGCTTCAGAGACGGCATGGCAGGTATGCCTTTGCGCACCAGGTAACGGTAGACCGTAGGCGGCGCACAGAATGAAGTTACACCGTAGCGGTTGATGACGCCGGTCAGCAGCTTAGGGTCAAAGTTGTCAAAATCGTAGACCATGACGGCGCTGCCCACCAGCCACTGGCCGTACAGCTTCCCCCAGGATGCCTTTGCCCAGCCGGTTTCGGCCACGGTAAAGTGAAGGCCGCCGTCCTCCGCCTGCTGCCAGTATCTGGCCGTGACGATGTGGGCGAGAGGGTATGTGTGATCGTGGATAACTCCTTTCGGGTTGCCTGTGGTCCCGGATGTGAAATAGAGGACCATCGGGTCAGTCGCCTTCGTGTCAACACGAGGGAAATCAGAGGAGGCCGTTTCCATGGCCTCTGTCATGTTGACAAAGTCCTTGGCTTCCGCCTGGACACACCACAGGATGGGCGGCCGGTCCGAAACATTGAAAACGCTCGGCACAGTGTCAGGAGTGCCGCCTGGCATGTCACCTGACCCATCGCCTGGCACGCCACCTGACCCATCGCCTGGCATGCCACCTGACCCATCGCCCGGCGCGACACCTGACCCATCGCCCGGCATGCCGCCTGACCCATCGCCCGGCACGCTGCCTGATCCATCGCCTGGTATGTCGCCTGATCCGGCTCTATGCAAAGCCTGCCGCAGCTTTTCAGGGACATGATCCTGACAGGTGCAGATGATCCCTTTGACGCGGGAAGCCTCTATGCGGTACACAAGGTCGCTCACCGTCAGCATGTGGGTGGCCGGTATCATCACGGCGCCCAGCTTGTGGAGGGCTATGGCGGCAAACCAGTATTCGTAGTGGCGTTTGAGGATGACCATGACCCGGTCGCCCCGGCCTATGCCGGCCGCCCTGAAAACATTTGCCATCTTGTTGCTGTAAGTCTTTATATCGTCAAAAGTAAAGATATGTTCTTCGTTTTCGGTATTGCACCAGACAAGGGCAGTCTTTCCCGGCGTCATATCGGCGAGCCGGTCGACCACATCGTATCCGAAATTGAAGTTTTCCGGACAGTGGACGGAAAAGCCGGTCAGGACGCCGTCTCTGTCAAAGGTTTCGGTGCAGAAATTCTTATATATGCTCATGTTTACTCCTTGATCACTGCAGCTGTGCCGATACGGCGGAAACGGTCGTAGCGCTTGCCGACCAGATCGGGGTCCTGAGACAGCTCCGCCAGCTGGTCCGTCAGAAGCGCACGGATGCGGTCGTAAAACTCTTTCTTGCCTATATCTCTTTCCGAAAGTATCTTTTCGATAATGCCGAGAGCCTTGGCGTCTTCGGCGGTCATCTTCAGGTATGCGGCGGCTGTTTCCGCCTTCGATGAGTCTTTCCACAGTATGCTGGCGCAGCCCTCCGGGGAAATGACCGAATACAGGGCGTTCTGGAGCATCCACACCCGGTCGGCCACGGCAAGGGCAAGAGCGCCGCCGCTGCCGCCTTCACCTACAAGTATGGAGATCACGGGAACACATAAAGTGGACATTTCCATTAGATTTTCGGCTATGGCCTGGCCCTGGCCCCGTTCCTCCGCACCGATACCGCAGTAGGCGCCGGAAGTGTCCACGAAGCAAATGACAGGGCGGCCGAACTTTTCAGCCTGCTTCATCAATCTCAGGGCCTTGCGGTAACCCTCCGGGTTTGGAGCCCCAAAATTGCGGTAGGAACGATCCTTGGCCGTATGCCCCTTTTCAATGGCGATCACCGTCACAGGATTGCCGCCAAGCCGGGCGATGCCGCCCACCACGGCTTTGTCATCGCCGAACCTGCGGTCTCCGTGGAGTTCGATAAAATCGCTGAAGATATTTTTTATATAGTCAAGGCCTGTGGGTCTCTTATTGCTGCGTGCAAGTTTTATTCGTTGGTAAGGTGTATGGTTCATATCCTGCCTCCGTCGTGTAATTTAAGAAGCCGTGAAATGAGTTTCTTTTGATGGGACCGGGGCGTGATCGCGTCTATGAACCCGTGCTCCATGACGAATTCCGCCTTCTGAAAGCCTTTGGGGAGAGATTTGCGGGTTGTCTGCTCGATGACACGGGCTCCGGCAAATCCCACGGTCGCCTCCGGTTCTGCCAGTATGATGTCTGCCTCCATGGCGAAGCTGGCCGTAACGCCTCCTGTGGTAGGGTCGGTGAGCACCGATATATATAACAGCCCTGCGTCACTGTGCTGTTTAACTGCGGCGCTGGTCTTGGCCATCTGCATCAGGGAAAGAAGACCTTCCTGCATGCGGGCGCCGCCGGAAACGGTGTAGCCAACCACCGGCATGCGCCGCCGGAGGGCGTATTCAAACAAAGAGGTTATCTTTTCTCCTACAGCGGTCCCCATGCTTCCCATCATGAAGCCGGGCTCCATGACGAAAAGGCAGCAGGGCAGATCAAAGACCCGTGCTGTGCCGCAGACAACGGCCTCCTCCTCGCGGCTGGCAAGGCGGACGGTGTCTATCTTCTCCTTGTAACCGGGAAAATCAAGCGGGTCGCCCGCCCTGGCCGAAGCAAACATTTCCCGGAAGCTGTCTTTATCTGCTATCATCCTTATACGCTGGCGGGCTCTCATGCGGAAATGATGGCCGCAGGGGCACACCAGGTCATTGGCCAGAAGGCGGCTTACGGGTATATCTTTGCGGCAGTTGGGACATTTCTTTTCCGGCTCTCCGGCATCCTGCTGCACAGGAGCTGCCCGGCGGCCGCCCTCTTCCAGTTTGTTTTTGGGTTTTAAAAAATTTATCAGTGTCATTGGTTCACCTGTTATCCATAAATGTCAGATCGTAATTTGCCGATGTAAAATGCTCGTCCTCTACGATCCGCAGCTGTTCTTCGATGTTGGTAGGAATACCATCTATGATAAGTTCACACAGAGAGGCTCTGAGCTTCCTGATGGTCTCTTCACGAGTCCTGGCAAAGACTATGAGCTTACCGACCAATGGATCGTAATAAGGCGATATGGAAGTTCCCTCCATGAGATAAGTGTCGAACCTGACGGAGGGACCGCCGGGCACATGGAGCATTTTGAGGACTCCGCAGCTTTGGGCGTTGATCCGGCATTCGATGGCCGAGCCTGTCATTTCCACATCCTCCTGACAGAAATCCAGAGGCACCCCGGCAGCGATCCTTATCTGCCACTTGACCATGTCTATGCCCGTGAGCATTTCTGTAACGCAGTGCTCCACCTGGAGCCGTACATTCATTTCCATGAACCAGAAATCGCCTTTTGCATCCAAAAGAAACTCCAATGTCCCTGCGCCCACATAGCCTATTTTTCTGACCGCTTTGACTGCGGCCGTCATTATCTTGCGGCGCTGAGATGCCTTGACGGCGGGGGAGGGGGTTTCCTCTATGAGCTTCTGATTGCGACTCTGCAGGGAGCAGTCACGGTCGCCGAGGCAGACCACATGGCCCTGCTCATCGGCCAGCATCTGGAGCTCGATGTGTCTTGCCGGAAAGATATATTTTTCTATGTACAGGCTGCCGTCACCAAAGGCTGCGGCCGCCTCTGACGATGCCTGAGCGTAGACACTTTCCATTTCGCCGGAGGAATTTATGAGCCTGATGCCTCTTCCGCCGCCTCCTGCGCATGCCTTGAGCATGACCGGATAACCGATGGTTTCGGCCGCCTTGACGGCTTCCTCCGGTGAAGAAAGAGCCTTGGTACCTGGAATGACAGAAAGTCCGGCATCTGCCATGATCTCCTTGAGGAGGGCCTTGTCGCTGAGCCTTTCCATGCTTTCCGGGTCGGGGCCGATGAAGACCAGTCCGTTCTTGCGGCAGAGCCTTGCAAAATAGGCGTTTTCCGAAAGAAAACCGTAGCCGGGGTGTATGGCCTGAGCCCCCGAAAGGATGGCTGCGCTTATGATCTGATCTTCGTTGAGATAGCTGGAGGAAGCCTCAGGGCCGCCTATGCAGTAGCTCTGGTCCGCCAGGGCCACATGAAGGGCGTTCCTGTCCGCCTCGGAATATACGGCCACCGTAGATACGCCCATCTCCTTGCAGGCTCTTATGATCCGGACGGCGATCTCGCCTCGGTTAGCTATAAGTATCTTTGAAAACATAAGCTATTCTCCTGTCACGGCAAAGGAAAACTCTGCCGAAGCGCATATCCTGCCGTCCACGGTGACGACTCCCTCTGCGAAATAAAAGGGGTGCTTCGCTCTCTTGATGGAACATGTTGTGACGATGGTATCTCCTGGATGTACTAACGAACGGAACTTGACATTGTTCAGTCCCGTGTAGACGGCCAGCCTGCTGTCGGTCATGATATCCTGAAGCAGGACGCAGGCCGACTGGGCCATGATCTCGCAGAGGATGACCCCTGGCACTATGGGATTTCCCGGAAAATGTCCTCTCAGGAAAAATTCGTCACCCCTGACAAAGTAGCGGCCTGTGGCTACACCGTCACAGCTTTCTGCCTCATCCAGCAGGAGCATGTCGTCCCTGTGAGGCAGGATCTTCATTATTTCTTCTTTAGTCATCGGTCTGCCTCCTTATGCGGAAAAGCTCTGTGCCGTATTCTACCACCTGGCCGTTGGCGGCGCATATTTCGGCGATAACGCCGTCGTATTCGCTGACCACTTCGTTCATCAGCTTCATGGCTTCAACTATGCACAGGGTCTGGCCTTTTTTGACCATATCGCCTGCGGCCACAAAGGGGTCGGCGTTTTCTGCAGGGGCCGCATAAAATACGCCTACCATAGGTGACTTGACGCTTACATAGCCGGCCTTGGGCCCCATGACAGAGGAATCAGCCGCTTCCGCTGCAGCGGCTGCGGCAGGATCGGCTGCAATGCTGACTGTCTGGCCGGTCTGAGAAGCGGGGATATTGCGCTCAAGGCGTACCACATTGTTATCCTGTGTGATCTCAAGGCCTGTAAGGCCAAGCTCGCGCATGAGATTCGCATATTTGCGGATATCTGCCTCTTTCATCGACATCACCTGACCTTTCTGAAAGCAAGACAGGCGTTGTGGCCGCCGAAGCCAAGGGAGTTGGAAAGGGCCAGGGTAACAGGCGCCTTTACGGCAGTGTTTGGTACACAGTTAAGGTCGCAGGCTTCGTCTTGCTCATTTAGATTGATGGTAGGCGGGATAATGCTTTCCTGAAGTGCAAATATGCAGGCCAGAGCTTCTATGGCTCCGGCTGCGCCCAGCATGTGCCCCGTCATGGACTTGGTGGAGCTTACGAAAGCTTCCCTTGCTTTTTCCTCGCCGAGGGCTTTCTTGATGGCAATGGTCTCGATGGCGTCGTTCATCGGCGTCCCTGTGCCGTGGGCGTTGACATATACCGTGTCTTCGGCGGTATAGCCCGCTTCGGCCATGGCATCGGTCATGGCTTTTGCGCCGCCCCTTGCCTCAGGGTGAGGAGCGGTGATGTGATAGGCGTCGCAGGTAGTCCCGTACCCGCAGATCTCGCCGTATATCCTGGCGCTGCGGTTTACTGCGTGCTCGTATTCTTCCAGGACTAAAGCCACAGATCCTTCGCCGATGACGAAACCGCCCCTGCGGCTGTCAAAAGGCAGGGAAGCTGCATTTGGATCATCCGAAGTGGAAAGGGCCTGCATGTTGACAAATCCTGCCACTGCTGACGGCGTCACGGCCGCTTCGGTGCCGCCGGTGATGACTGCGTCTGCGTAGCCGTGGCGTATGAGTCTCATGGCCTCGCCGATGGCGTTGGAGCCGGAAGCGCAGGCTGTAACGATGGGCATGGCCGTTCCCCGGCAGTCGTGG
>UQOC01000059.1 GCA_900542565.1 uncultured Eubacteriales bacterium
CAGCCAGAATATCTGCGCGGTAGTGTCGCCTCTTAATTTCTACTCACGCGCCTCATGCGAGGCGCGGCTCAGGCGTGATATCCGCAAAATATTCAGCATACCATTTCTACTCACGCGCCTCATGCGAGGCGCGGCGGAACGCAAATCCCCGATTGTTTTTCGCAAGAATATTTCTACTCACGCGCCTCATGCGAGGCGCGGCCGCAAAATTTAGTATGATCTATACTAAATTTTGCTACACGCACACAAGAGGCGGACATTTTCAGCTTTAAACAAGCCGATTTCATGCTGTTTTAGTGATTTTTTCAGGCGAACCTCACCGCAAAATCGGCTGCACCGCAGGTTCGCCATCGCTTCGCTCATCTATATTTTAGCATAATGCATAACAGTCTGAAAGCAGTACCAACTGCTTAGGACCTGTTTCGCCAGGTTTATCTACAGGCGAAAAACAATCTCATATTATTATCACGCCTTCCGGATCATAGGTTTCTTTGGCCCCTATGTGTTCTATGCGCTTGTCCCAGTTGTTTCCCAGATAATAGAAACGCAGGCTGTCATGCTCCTGATCGATGAGTTTGATCAAACGATCTTTTAGCTTCATAAAGGTCGAATAGTCCAGGTCGGCTTCGAAAACAGAGTTTTGAACCCGCTGGGCATGGTTCTGGCACTCTTTTGCCACCTTTCTCAGCCGTGTCTTTCCCGCTTTATCGGCTGTACTCACATCATAACTGATAAGTACCATCATGCGACCGCCCTCCTTTTCATATTTCCTTTTTCTTACTTTTGCAGGAATGGCGGATATTCCTCGATATCGCCTCGGACATATTTGGCAAGCAGGTTGCTCTGTACATAAGGCAGCAGGCCTATTGGTATTTTCTGCTTCAGCACGGGGTGGACCATGTCGTTTCTCTTTCTTTCCTGCCATCTGGAAAGCACTTTCTTTCTGCCGTCGTCGTTGAGCCAGACGGCTCCGGAGATCTGTTTTTCAAAATCCTTTTCGCTTAAGATCTGAAGGTTGAAAAGGGTCAATGTAAACCTTTCTGCGAGGCAGCGAGTTTCTTCCACAAGATCGTAGGCAAGGGAGACCCTTCCGCTGCGCAGCGCATGGCAGAAACCGATATAGCTGTCCAATCCCACCGTTTCCAGCGCCGAAGCATATTCGCTGGCTGAAAGAGTATATACGAAAGATAAGACAGCGTTTATTGGGTCCAGCGAAGGCCGTTTGCTCCGGAATTCAAAGGTAAATGGTACTTTTTTGTTGGTTATCAGCTTATCGAAAATGGAAAAGTAGTTCTGGGCGCAGTTTCCTTCTATGCCCACTATTTCTTCCACCGATGAAGCGTCATATACCTTTTCTATGCCGGCAGCAAGCGCGTCGAGCACAGCCATGATCTGCGGGTCATCCCGAAGATGACTGTTATCGTGGAGAGTGCGCTTTATCACCTGTCTTGTGTTGCTGAACTTGGCGGCCATGGTGTTTTGAGTAAGTTCAAGGCCTTTTTCTCTGAACTTATCTATCTGCTGCACTCTCAGAAAGACATTACCTTTTGTCTCACCGCAGACTTTAGCCAGGAACTTGCCCTGCGGAGATATGAAGTTTATAGGTATCAGTTTCTTCACGCACTTTCCCATGAGCGCCGGAGAACATCCTACATAGTTGAAGCATACGATGTTTTCGATATTATCAAAAGGCACCCGCAGTTTCACTTGGTTTTCCAGCTTACAGACAAGATTTTCTCCGTCCAGGGTCAGATACATATTTTCATTGGTGACATATATGGTATTTAAAAGTCTTCTCATAAAACTGTCCCTTTCCCAGCTAATCTACAGCTTTGACGATTTCAGCTATCTTGTTCTTTGTACCTTTGAAAGAGCGCACTTTCGGCATGCACATGTCTTTCATAGAACATCCGCTGCACTGCTGGCCTTTTTCTACAGGCGGGATAGCCCCGTTCTTTAGATGTTCTCTCATTTCGGCAAGCAAGGATTTTAATCTCATATCGTACTGATGATAATTTTCCCTTAGGGGCAACGCAATTCTCTTTTTCACATCAGCGTAATATATCGCAGCTTCACCATCGCACCGGAAAACATGATCCACGCATACTTTCTGCGCAAAAACCTGCATGAGATCCTCTTCGCGAAAATCGCAGGTTTTGGGCTTGGTCGGCTTATACTCCACTATGCAGACTTTTCCGTCATATGAGATCTCCAGGCAGTCGGTGACGCCGTATAAATTATGCTCATCATCAATGTAGACGGGCACGGCTGTGTATATCTTTTTGCCTCGTGACGCATAATGGCTGTCAGGATCGTGGACCCGCTCGTGCATGAGATCTGCTTTGGTCACGAAGTAATTTTCTTCCCAGGCTTTATCTATTTCCATGAGGCCCCATCTATGCGGACAATACATATAGTGCTGTATCGACCTTATGGCGATTTCCGGTTCTGCTCTTTCAGATCTCATATCTTTTCTATCAGCTCTACGCCTTCGGGCATCTGATCGTCCACTTCGACCGCATAATCGCCGAAGCTCCTCGGCGGTTCTTCGGAGATCTGCTCTATTTTTATCTTATCAAACAGCACATGGGACGGGCAGTTTCCCAGCACGCAGTCGTGTTTGAACACATAGAGTTTTCTCATGCACATTTTGCCTCTGGCAGCACTGTGGTCGTTTTCAAACATATTTATCAGCGCTTTCCAGAGCAGTTCCACATCTTCGTCGGACAGCTTGGTGGTCTTCTGAGCCAGGGCAGCGGAAATATATCCCTCTGCACGATAGAGGCCGTAAGGGATCATGCTCTTTTTGCCGATCTCAGTAGCTCCTGTTTCGGTTCTTTCTTCGGTAGTCCTGGCTTGTCTGGTGATAGTAACATCCTCGATGAATATCGGTGAAATGCTCTTGGCAAAGTTGATCTGGACAGGGCCTCTGACAATGCCGCACGGATCGTCTCCGGTAGACATGACGGCACCGAAGGCTCTTACATCAAAGTAATTGGCGCACATATATTCGCAGGCTTTTTTCACATCGTCTGAATTCTTTCCCTTTTGCCCCGTCTTAAGGCCTTCTGCTTCGTAAGCCTCGGTGAACTTGGAATTAAGCGACCTGTCCGGCTTTACAAGGATATTGTATCCCGGCTGTCCTTCCATGGTCAGCTCCACATAATTCCTGACCTTTCTCTTGATACAGACATCGGTTATGTAGCCGTGTCCCGTTTCAGCGTCCATTCTCGGAGCGTTGCCTGCGTCCGGATCTCCGTTTGGATTTCCGTTTTCCACATCGAAAAGCATTACGAAATCATATCTGTTATTGATAGTCATGGTCATTTCCTCCTCTTATCTGGCTTCTCTATCTTCTTTTTTAACGAAAAAGTCCTGGTTCTGCTGGTAATACCCTATAATGAACTTACCCTGATCCACCAGCGAAAGGGTAGTCGGGAACTCGTCGTTTATATCGTTTATTATCTGGCCTATCAGCTTATTGTAATATACTTTGTTGCCTTCCCCGTCCAGTTTCTTTATGTGAGCCTGGGCAAGGGTGAGCAGCTTAGGAAAAACTGTCGCAGGCTTTGCTGCCACCGAAGCAAAATACTTGTCTTTGATCGTTGTGTTCAGGTCTCCCAGCGCACGCCTCTGCAGCCATTCCAGAACTGCAAACAATCTTCCGCAAAGATATGCCTGATCACGGTTTTCTTTATCCAGTGCCAATTTGATCTCCTCCTTTTCGTTCCTGTTGAGATAAGCCTTTATAAGGCCGGCCCTTGTGTCATTTATGTATCTGTCTGTTTTCACCCTTCTGACCAGCGTTTCCAAAAGAACTGCCGGAAATCTGCTGTGATACATGACCGCTTCAAAGAGTTTGGTCATAAGATCTGGATTGACTTTCTCATTGCTGCTCTTAGGAGAGACCATTTCTCCTTTTATCCAGTACAGCGGAACGACTTTCAACGGTTCCTTTACCTGTATCTCTCCCTGGAAGCGGGCAATATTCATCAGGATGTCGCCGTAGCGTTTCCTGAGGATAAATTTGATCGAAAGCCTTGACGAATTGGGTTTCAGACCCGCAATGTAGAAATCCACATTCTCATCTATATCGTTAAACTTATCCTCTACTTCCCTTTCGGTTATCCCCAGCTGGCTTCCCCGGCTGAGCAGATCTTTTATCATTTCTTCGGTCTTGGCACCGTCCTGCCCTTCGGGCTGTCCCATGAGCATTGCCATAACATTGTCTTCGTAACCGTCATCTTTGCTCATTGCCCAGAAAATGACAGTGATATCGTCGATGGTTATCTTGTGTTCACGACCCTTTAGCAGATAGTTCAGGGCCTCCGTGTACTTTCTCATGGCCTCCTGAGAAATGTTGCTGTTATATGACTGCTCGTTGCCATAGGAATTTTCCGACGGATTTTTATAGCTGATCAGCACATTGCCCGTGGCCAGGCCTCCGCTGACGCCTTTGATCTTGCCATGTATTCTTGCGATGGGCGCCTCTTCTCCCGTAATAGCACATTGAGCCATATATTGTTTTTCATCTCCGGAGCCTTTAGCCCCATGATATTTCTCCCACTTTTCCTTGATCTTTGGGTCTTCATGGAGCAGCTTGTCCGGTTCTCCCGACAGGAAAAAGGCAAACCCTGAGTTTAAGTAGTTTTTACCTAAATCAAGCAAATACTGATTTTCCGTCTCTGCCTCCGGCTTCCAGTTCTCAATGAACTTTCTGTAGGCATTTACCACAGGTGAATCAATGCCTTCTATGAACTCAAGATTCTTGGTCACAAAATCCTGATGGGATTTTTTCGCCTTATTGGTATTATCCTCGGTAGTGAAACCTTCATTGTTGAGGTTAAGCCCGAAAATATACAACGGCCTGTGCTCGATGATGTTGGCGTCTATGCCCGGTTTTTCAGTACGCTTTGGCATTACCATATCTTTAGGGACCAGTTTAGGCTTTTTGCCGGGTCCGGGGACTTCCTCCTGACAGGATACTATATCGTCTATTTCACCATCCTCAGTAAGAGAAACCTTGTATTTGACCTGTACGGTGGAATAACCGTCGGGAAGCACTTCGCCTTTTTCTCTGAGGATGTCATAATAATCGCATAATCCTTTTATCAGCATTTCAGTTCCTCCCTGTACTTTTTCACATCTATGACTCCGTCTACCATGTGGGGTCTGTAATACAGAGTAGTCGCTTTGTCGGAAAATTTAGGATTTTCCCAGTCTCCGTTGACAGGCACTCCCCCATCTTTAAACTCAACTCTGTAGCTCATGTACCCCAGGTCTACATCCCCCATTTCTTTAATGGCAGAGCTGATAAGGTTCATATCGAAATCCTCCACCAGCTCTATCCGTTTGACCGGAAATTCGCTGCAGCCGAGGCACGGGTTCCTGAACCACTGACCTTTTTCAAGGCGGCGCTTGATGATGTTGTAATGTTTGTTTTCCCCGTCCTTCTCATTTTCGTTTTTGAGCCCGGTCAGTTCAAAATGGAATTCCACGCCGTATTTGACATTTTTGAGTACCATTGCTGCCCTCTGGCTCCTGCTCTCAGAAGCGTAGATCGACGGATCCGCCTCAGTGCCTTTCATCTGTCCTTTTACCGCGCTGAGAAGTACCTTGTCCTTTACCTCGTTACGCCTGATGTTTGCAAAGTCGATGGGATTGAATACTATGATCCTGTCGATCACATATCTTATGGCCGGTTTCCAGTATATGCTCTTGAGCAGGCCTTCCAAAGCACCGGGTGTAGGCACTTCGTAGCTTACTCTCTCCACCTTGAACTCGGTCCTGGTAAAGCAGGCATAATCCCCTTCGACCATGATCTTAAATCCGTAGCTCATCTTATCACTCCTTTCTCATATGATATAATCTTTGGGCTCAAAGCCTATTCCTTCGTCTTTATCGTAGTAGTCAGAGTTCATCAGGCACCAGATCCCGGTGTCGAAATCTTGTACCGCTCCCTGCTCGATCAATGACCTTAATTCTTCCCTGCTGACAGAGCAAGTGAATTTTTGCAGCTTTCTGCTGATACTGCCTATCCCGCCGACCCGGTCCGGATTTTGACCTATATATCGCAGCTTATCCACCAATTGTCTGCTGTTTTCGTCTGACGGCACTGCGATGGATTCCGTGCTGTCCTCAATTATCCGAAAACCATGTGCATAAGTCTTGAACGGTATGCTGTCGATGCCTAGGCAGAAATTGCTCATGGCATAATGTTCTATGTTATCACTGTTCATGAAAAACAGCCTGTCGTAATATTCTCTTATACATTCCGGCGAGGTTATATTGTCATATTTCCGCAGCAAGCCCCTTGTCAGGTTGGCTCTTTCGTCGCTGGAAACTTTGCGGCTGTCGCTGAAAGAAAATATGTATGTGCTCCCGTCGTCTCTCTTTCCCTCTCTGTTGCACCGGCCGCCGGACTGAAGTATGCTGTCAAGACCCGTAAGTTCCCGGAACACCGTACACATATCCAGGTCTACCCCTGCTTCTATCAGAGAGGTGGATACGACGGTTATACGCCTTTCCTCCGGCACGCAGGCAAGATCCGGATAGTCCGTTTCAAGTGCATGCAGTTCTTCTTTTATGGTATCTATGATTCGTTTTCTGTCTGTGGCTGTAAGGTATGTGGAAAGAAGGAATTTCCGCCCCGTGCAGTTCCTGTATATCTGTTTGGCTCGTTTTTTGCTGTTTACTATGATCAGGCTTGCCGGGGATTCCTGTGCTTTTGCGATCATATCTTCCCCGCTGACTTCGCCTATGTATTCAAAACGACATTTGTCAAACTTATCAAAGTCGGACTTATCATCTACCAGATCTAATATGACGCTGCCGGGTACAGCATATTTTTTTATGAGTTTTTCAAAATCGGGCATGGTAGCAGTAAGAAATACGGCTTCGCTGTTTAAGTATCTGGCAGCGTAAGCTATAGATTCAAGACACGGTTTTAGATACTTTTGAGGCATGAGGTGGGCCTCATCGAAGATAAGGATACTGTCCGCAATATTATGAACCTTGCGGAGTTTTCCCCGTTTATTAGAATGGAGTGATTCAAAGAATTGTACTGCTGTAGTTATGATGAAAGGTGCGTCCCAGTTTTCGGCAGCAGTTTTCATGGCTATCCTGTAATTTTCGTCCTCGTCATCTGCATCTTCGTATGAAAAAGACGATTGGTGCCTTAATATCTGGGCGTCTTGGCCAAACAGCTTTTCAAACTCGCCGGCTGTCTGATCAATGATCGAATTGAATGGGATTACATAGATTATACGCTTTTTGTTTTTTCTGATAGCTCTTTCCAGAGCAAATTTGACGCTGCAGAGAGTTTTGCCGCTTCCGGTAGGCATATTCATAAAATAAATCTCAGCGTCCTTATCTGTCTTATCAAAAACTTGTTGTTGAAGCAATTTTCTCGTCTTTTGGAGCTGTGTCTTGCACACAAAAGAATCCAGACGCTGATTGACCTTATCCAGGCACATGTCAAAGTCCGCAGTAGGCCTGTCCTCGTTCAGCGTACCGCAGAATCTGCCTGTATCAATGGAATCGGCGTCTACCAGACATGAAAAACAGTATCTTGTGATGAAAGCAAATTTATCGATGAGCTGAGCCTCTGTTTTGCAATCGGCGGCAAGAAATGATAGCAGTTCCTTCAGCTGTTTTTCGTCCGGTTTGACCAAATCCAGCTCGCTTTTGTAGGCGCTGAAATCTTCAAATTGCCTGTTCATACGGCTGTGCATGGTCGACGGCACACGTCCTGGGTCATCGTTTTTGTCACCGCTGTCCGGCAACCCGGAATGGTGCCCTGAAATACAATACTCCATTATATAACTGGCTGGAGGTCCATATTCTTTGGAGGCAACAATAGCCCCGCAAGTAGAGTGTTCTACTTTAATGTTTTCGTTGTTTATGCGTCGCTGGAACGATAATTGCAGTTTTCCTGCGTCGTGTATCATGCCCATAGCAGCTGCGACCGGTTTGAGCGGATCCACTGCAAATTCTTCACAAAGCTTTGCAGTTCCTTCACTGTGCTCTTTTACAGTCTGTATCTGACCTGTGCTTTCATTGACATGAGCTTTGTATATGGTTATCATAAATGGCCTCCTGTGCAAATATAGTGCTCCTAACAAACTTGAGTGATTGCTGTATCTGTTTGCCATTATATATAAGTCGCTGTCCCAAAATATGGACATCCAGGAAAAGTTTTACAATATTTCTTAATGTGAATATAACACACTAATAATAGGAATGCAAGTAATTTCTTTATTTATTTTGAGCGGTAACTAAAAGCCATCTTATCATATAGATAAGATGGCTTCAGCGCCCGTGAAGATCACGGGCAATTCGGTACATACCGTTCAAACAAATAATTTCTACTCACGCCTCTTGCGAGGACGACTTAAGAGCGGGGCTCATTCCCGTTACCTCCATTTTTGCCGACAAATCAGCAATCAATCAGCAAATAGCCATAACATCATTATTATAACATCCACTTGTCTGCTTGGTCTTTCAAGTCCATAAACATATTGTAAAACTTGTCTTTAACTTGCTTTACAATATAATTTGCAATTTCTCTGTTATACGCATGAGACACATTATTTCTTGCTTCCAGAGCTTCAAGCCATAAATTATCATCCTTTATCATTCCTGCTTTGAATGCAGTTTTTAAAATTGTTTTAGGCGATCCCGTAGCCGAAGCTTCATATCCATGGGCAGTCAAAATTTCCTTCATCATCTTCCACGATTGTTCAAAGCAAATCTCATACAATCCGACCAATCCTGTTAAAACAACTGTATCATAAGGCTCATCGTAATTATATATCTCTTTTAGGTTTTCAAAAGCAGCACAAAAATTTTCATACTTTTTCATACAATACCTTACCCGCCTTCCTGATTGAGCAGTTTCTTCCTCTATATCAGCTGCAAATCCGGCAGCATTTCCTCCCGAAACGGCAAGGTCTATATCGCTGGTCTTATTATGATCTCCTCTTGCTCTTGAGCCAAACAAGATCACCTTTTCCACTCCGTTCTGTGCTGCTATTGTCTGTATCTGGACAATAAGCTCCTTTTTTATGCCATTGTCCTCCATTAGTATTCCTCCAATAAAGCGTGCCTCATAGACAGCAAGATTCAATAGTCCCAAATCGCATAGCGCCGAAAAAATTTTTACCCATATATCATCTTCAGAAGCTTTACGAGGATCCCCGTTGGCAGAACGCGATAAAGGAAGCCCAGGAACTCATTAGAAAAGCCTACTATCTTATGAGGCGGCAGGTGCTTTCTTTTTAAAATGCTGCTCACTGTGCGAGCCACCTGCTCGGGAGACATCCCGTTTTGTTCTGATTTTTCCATCTTGGATACAGACGCCTCAATTCTGCCCTCGTATATATCATCGCCTATCGCCGTTTTACGTCGGTTCTCTGTAAAATCAGTTTTTACATCGTTTAACATAACCGCGGAAGTTTCTATGCCAAAAGGTTTAAGCTCTATTCCGAGGGAATCGCTAAAGGCATTGAGCGCTGCCTTTGTGGCCGAATAAAAGCCCTGAAACGGCAGCGGAAATATGGCCGCGAGAGATGAGATAAAAACGATTTTGCCGCGGCCGGTCTGCCGCATTGCCGGAATTACAGCTTGCGCGCATGATACTGCTCCGTTAAAATTGACTTCTGTCTGAGCTTTATAATCAGCTTCCGGCACAAACTCAGCTGCTCCGGAAATTCCGATGCCTGCATTGCATATCAGAACATCTGCTTTTCCTGCCTCATCAAATATCTCCTCAAACACCTTATGTACATTCTCGCTGTCTGACACGTCGCATTTCCTCCAGCGTACTTTTTCTGCACAGTCTTCCGGCATAGCTTTGGAGCCTGCATCGGAGCGGGCAAGACCGTATACCAGATAACCGTCTCTTATGAGAGCCTTGGTGATTTCGAGGCCTATTCCCTTAGAAGCTCCCGTTACTATAGCTATTTTTTGTTCAGTTTTTTCCGTCATATCTTATATTTCCTCTTCTCCATTATCTTCTGAATCTAATGCCATGGAATATTCCTTATCTTCAGCGCTGTCCACAAAAGTAAAGGAATCGTTCTTCGCCAATATGGTCTGAAGGCTGATTTCTTTCACTGTTCCGTCAGCCATGACCACGCACAGCGAAGGATAAATAAAATTTTCATCAGTTTTATAGCAATCGTCATAGACGTCTGTAAAGGCGAAAACTGCCTCAAATACACCGCCGGCAGGTATACTGGACGGAAGATGGACTTTAGGCGGAGTTTCCACAGGATCCCCTTTGCAATATTTCCACGGTGTGGCGGAAAACGCTCCATACGGTGGTCTGATGCCACTTGCTGTCTTCTTATCGTATCCTGGCCGTCTCATATACACGTCCTGAACTATGATATATTTTCCTCCCGTGTTCATCACTCTTAAGTTGAGAAAGCAGTTAATTACATCGCCGTTAAGATATATAAAATTGTTAAGTTCATCAAAAGTTCCCAGTTTTACGCGGCTTCTTTCCGAGAAAAACCCGGCTGCTTCTATTAAAAGCGATATGACGCCTGTCACACAGCCGATTATGGCGATTATCATTGTAAGATTCATCTATAAGTCTCCTAATATTTTATCGGCAAATGCCTTGGCCCTGGCCGAAACTCCATCTGACTTTTCAATATCTCCCGGGTCGTTGGCTGTCTCCATTATGGAAAAAGAAGCAGGGAGCGCAAAGCTTTTATTTATATTTATGGCTCCGATTATCTGCTGAGCTACCAAGTCGCTGCCGCTGTAGCCTGACACTATTATAGCATATACTCGTTTTCGGCTGAAATCGTTAGCCCTAAAAACAGCCGTGAGGCGATTTATAAAAGCCATGATGTTGGCGCTGACTGAATCGTTGTAATTGGGACATATCAGCACCAATATATCGCATTTCAATATTGCAGGATAAACCTTCTCGACCATAACTCCGCCGTAAAAGCAGTCTCCGTTTTCTCCGAAATGGAGGCAATCCTCATACTTGCACCCGCGGCAGTCCCAAACCTGCCCGTTTCTAACAGAAATTTCTTCTATGGATGCCCTTCCTTCCAGGTCTGAAGCCACCATCCTCCACAAAGCCAAACTGTTGGAGAGCTTATGGCTGCCGGCATGTATAGCCAAAACATTAGGCTTCTTATTATCTCTTCTTTCCGCAGAAAACTCCCACACTCGCTCCATTAAACTTTCACAGCTTTTCAAATAAGCGCCCTTTAAATCTGTGTTCCATAACTTAGATAATACTTTAAAGTTGTTAAGGGACGCAGTAGCTTCCACCAGCGGTTTTCCCGGGAAACTGCATCCTGCCAGATTGGCAGCAAATATCAATTTTCTTCCTATGTCTTTTGTATAAAGCTCCGTGTCGCCATCCACGATTACACCGCCTGACGAGCCGTCTAATACCGCCTTTGAGCTGTCCGCCGTTGATTTGCTTTGAAGATAATCTATAATCTTATATACTTCCAAACTGACGCCGCTGGCAGGAATAGCTGCAGCAAAGACCAGCTTGCATTTTTTCAGGCAGCCTGATTCAGCTGCTGCTGAAAATTCTTCAAAAGACTGAAGAACTTCAATATCCATTTCAGACCGGCAGGTAACCTGGTTCAAGACTTCTTCCAGCCTGCTGTTTACGGATATTTTAATTACACAGAGCTTCATTTCATACTTCATTTGACGCCTCCGCTCATGCCTTACGCGTTTTGTGGTTTTATTCCGCAAAGATTATTATATGCCTTCTCAATTCTGAAGTATAGCTTTTCAGGCAACGGCAAATCTTCTATCTCAACTGTATCTTGGGCTATTCTGTTTTTTATTCCCAAGAAAGCTCCTTCGTATCCTTTTCCAATATATACAGAGCTGTAATTCCATTGGCCTGACAAAGTCAAGATGAGCGATATGGCTCCAGAAGATATGGCAGGAGCAAAATAAGGTTTAAAGCCCAGCTCTCTCACCTTAATATTGGCATCCACAGTAAGCTGCGTAAGCTCTCCCGATACTTCATCGTCATAATTATCAATGCTATTGGCTATAACCAAGTCTTGGCCGTGAGGACCGAAAGCTCTTCCCTCCGTCAGATAATCGGCAAATTTCGTATCGCCGGATTCCGTATATAATCTGGCAAAGTATTCGGCTCTTTTGTTCATGACTCCAAGGCCATACCCTTTTATCTGTCCCGGCCTTAAACCTGACGAAACCAGTACCTCCTTGCACAATGGGTCTACAGGATCAGAAACCACGGCGAAAATTCCCTGAAAATCGGCCTTTCCAGCCAGCCTTCCATAGTATGCTGCTATCTTGCCATTGGCAGCCAGCTGCATCATTCTCACATCTCCGTCAGTACCTATCGGCGGAACTGCCTTGCTGGCGCAAAAGACAAACATATCGCAATTAAACAATTGGTCTTCTGATATGATCTTGACCGTCGGAAGCTTTTTTTTGCCGAAAGGCCAGCCTATCTGGTTCATTTCCATTTCATAGCGTTTCATAGTATTCTCATTGACATCGAAAATTCCTATGGAATCTATCAAATCGGCTCCCATCAGCTTAAGTCCCAACAATAGCGTAGCTCCCACATCTCCGAGGGCAACCAAGTTAAGTGTATATCCTTTTTCTTTCAATTGCTCTGTGGTTTTAAGGGGTGTGGCCATTTTCAGTTCTTCCGTCTCAGGACAGAGGTCAAATACGCTCCTTTTTTCTCGATCATTCATCTTCAAATCCTTCACCTCTAGCTTTTTTATCATCTGAACATTTTTCTCATTCTTACAAGTTTTTCTATATCCATTTCCACATATACGGAAGCTGCCATGCTTTCGTCCAATCTGATGTTGGCGCCGATGTCAGGATTTTTAGGGTCAGCGATGACTTCTCCCAATCTTTTCAGCGTCAATTTCTGCTCAAATTCTTTCTGATATTCCTCTTCAAGGGTCTTGAGAATATCTCTGGCGTTTTCAAGACATGTCATAGAATATTCGTAAACGCTGCTGCCCGGTATGTCGCCTAAAAAAGTCGGCACCGTATAAGGGAGAATCATGTTCAGTGCCGGTATGGCTCCTTGGCTTTCTACTGACACATCCCTGTCCTTAAGCCCGTCGCCGCCGATGTACGGATATATGGCGCTCTCATCTATCCAGCACTTAAGATTCGGAAGGAAATAAGCGCTGTCTACAGGTCTCTCTTTGATGGTCATAAGGTCTCTGCCTCTGCCGGTCTGAA
>UQOC01000060.1 GCA_900542565.1 uncultured Eubacteriales bacterium
GGCAGGGGGACCCGGCGCGATATTCTGGATGGTACTGGCTGCCTGTCTGGGAATGGCTACAAAATACTCAGAGGGACTTCTTGCCGTCAAGTTCAGGGAAGACAGAGGCGGAGGCAGATTCTTAGGAGGCCCCTTCTACTACATAGAAAAAGGTATGGGCAAAAAATGGAGCTGGCTCGCAAAGATCTTCGCCACTTTCGGATTGGGAGCTGGCCTTCTGGGCATAGGGACCATAACCCAGGTCAACGGTATCGCATCAGCAACTCAGGGCTTCTTTGACCCCAACAAAGAGCATGTGGTGACATTGTTTGGGACAGAATATACCATCGCCACTGTAGTGACTGCCATAGTCGTAGCTCTGATAACCGCCCTCGTGGTCATAGGAGGACTGCAGCGGATATCCAGTGTGAGCACCATAATCGTGCCGTTTATGGCGATCATCTATGTGGTCACCTGCGTTTCGATATTGATCTATAATGCGGAAAGGATACCCGATGCCATTGCCCAGATATTTGAAGGCGCATTTGGACTCAGAGCTGTAGCAGGAGGAACTCTGGGAGCCCTGTTGCTGGCCATGCAGCAGGGTGTGGCAAGGGGGATATTCTCCAATGAGTCGGGCCTGGGAAGCGCTCCTATAGCTGCGGCTGCCGCAAAGACCAAGGAGCCGGTAAGACAAGGCCTGGTGTCTATGACAGGGACCTTTATAGATACGGTGATAATCTGCTCTATGACCGGATTGACGATCATGGTCACCGGTTCCTACGATACAGCTATGGAAAAAGGTCTTGAGGGTGTGGAAGTTACTGCCAACGCCTTTTCCAACGGACTGCCGTGGAGCGACAGCTTAGGTTCGTTTACGCTGATGGTATGTCTGGCGTTCTTCGCCTTTACCACCATACTGGGCTGGGATTATTACAGCGAAAGGTGTCTTGAATACCTCAGCGGAGGCAACATGAAAGCCGTAAGGATATATAAGTGGATGTATATCGTGGCTGTACTCATCGGTCCGTTCCTGACTGTTTCGGCTGTATGGACTTTGGCGGACATATTTAACGGCCTGATGGCTATTCCAAACCTGATAGCTCTGGTCGCTCTCAACGGAGTGATAGTGGCGGAGACCAGAAGCTACTTTAAGCGGCTGGATTCGGGCAGGATACAGGATTAGCCGTAGGCAGATCAACTTATATAGAATGAGAAAACGAGGCCCGGACGCCTCGTTTTCTCTCTATTCTTACTTCTCCGAATTCTGACAAATCATTTAATGAGCTAAAAACAACTGGCATAAAAAATCCCGAAACTGGGATATATGGTCTTTAACTAAATAGTTTTGCTGATGTAGGAGTCATATTTTAATAGGCTCACATCAGTTGTACTATTCGGGGCATGTGCGCATTAAAAAAATGACAAAAATTGGGAAAGTTTTCTGCCATCAACCATGTTGACAATATGCTTCCCATGTGCTATCCTTATACAAGATAAAATCTTTAAAACCGATACAGAGAGATCGGCAAGATTTAGCAAATAGTTTCAGAGCAGGCCAAGGCCTGCTGTCTTGATGCGTATGTTATCTTGCCGCAGGGCAAGATTTTTTTATGGAAAGGATTCGTATCAGTATGAAAAAATTTGAAAAGATCAACAAGATTCCTATGGATTTTGGACAGATCCTGTCCGGTGACATTGCTCAGGCGGGAGAGACTCTTTTCTCATTGAAAGATCAGCAGTTCAGTGCCGTAGAGTCTTTAGACAGTTCGGAGTATTTCATTTTCCCCGGTTTCTGTGATGTGCATGTGCATTTCAGAGAGCCGGGGTTTTCTTATAAGGAGACCATCGCCACCGGATCGATGGCGGCCGCCAGGGGCGGATACACGGCGGTATGCACCATGCCCAACCTGGATCCGGTGCCTGACAGCTGCGAGCATTTAAAAGTGCAGCAGGATATCATAGACTCAGACGCTTGCATAGGCGTATATCCTTATGGTGCCATAACCGCAGGAGAAAAGGGAGAAACCCTTGCGGACATGGCAGCCATGTCCGGCAGCGTCATAGCCTTTTCTGATGACGGCCATGGAGTCCAGTCGGAGGACATGATGAGGCAGGCCATGCTAAAAGCCAGAGACCTTGGAAAACTCATCGTGGCCCATTGCGAGGACAACAGCTTGCTCAGAGGCGGATACATCCATGACGGTCAATATGCCAGAGAACACGGACACAGAGGTATCTGCTCGGAAAGCGAGTACGGACAGATAGCCAGAGACCTGAAACTTGCCGAAGAAACAGGCTGCCCTTACCATGTCTGCCACATTTCCGCCAAAGAAAGCGTGGAACTCATCAGACAGGCCAAGAAACGAGGCGTAGATGTGACCTGCGAGACTGCCCCCCACTATCTGATATTGGACGACAGCGCACTGGAAGAAGAGGGCCGGTTCAAGATGAACCCGCCCCTGAGAGACAAGACCGACAGGCAGGCCCTCATAGAAGGGATCAAAGACGGGACCATAGACATTATAGCCACCGACCACGCACCCCATGGCGCTGAAGAAAAGGCCAAAGGCCTTGCAGGCAGCCCTTTCGGTATCGTAGGCATTGAAACAGCTTTTCCGCTTCTTTATACATATCTGGTAAGAACCGGCATCATTTCCATGGAGAAGCTCATGGAGCTGCTGGTGGTCAATCCGAGAAAGCGTTTTGGCATACCTCTCGGAAACGAATTTTCCATATGGAGCATGGAAAAGACAGTCGTAGACCCGGAGGATTTTCTTTCCAAAGGAAAGGCTACACCATTTGCTGGATGGGAAATCTTCGGAAAGTGTCTTTTAACCGTATATAATGGCAACATTGTTTTCAAACAGATAAGGAGATGATCAAATGGCAAAGAGAACAGACATCAAGAAAATACTGATCATCGGTTCCGGTCCTATAGTGATAGGGCAGGCAGCCGAATTTGACTATGCAGGTACGCAGGCGTGCCTGGCTCTCAAAGAGGAAGGCTACGAAGTAGTGCTGGTAAATTCCAATCCGGCGACCATAATGACCGACACGGCCATAGCCGATAAAGTGTACATGGAACCCCTTACACTGGAATATGTGGCAAAGATCTTAAGATACGAAAGACCGGACGCCATAGTACCGGGGATAGGAGGACAGACAGGCCTCAATCTGGCCATGCAGCTTGAAAAAAAAGGCGTGCTCAGAGAGTGCGGCGTAAAGCTTCTTGGGACCAGCAGCCAGAGCATAGAGAGAGCCGAGGACAGGGAACTTTTCAAGGAAATGTGCCAGGCCATAGGTGAACCCGTTATCCCATCAAAGATAACCTACGATGTTTGGGAAGCCAAAGAGGCTGCCAGAGAGATCGGTTATCCTGTTGTGCTCAGACCTGCATTTACGCTGGGCGGCACAGGAGGCGGATTTGCCAATGACGAAAAAGAGCTGGAAGACATTGCTGTCAATGCTTTCAACCTTTCACCCGTCCATCAGGTGCTGGTGGAAAAAAGCGTCAAAGGCTTCAAGGAAATAGAATTTGAAGTGATGCGGGATTCAGAGGATAAGGCCATTACCATCTGCGGCATGGAAAATGTAGACCCGGTAGGCGTACATACGGGAGATTCCATCGTAGTGGCACCCATAATGACATTAAATGACAGTGACCTGAAAATGCTCAACGACAGCGCCATCAAGATCATCAGAGAACTTAAGATAGAAGGCGGCTGCAATGTCCAGTTTGCCCTTCACCCAAAGACCAGCGAATACTATCTCATTGAAGTAAATCCGAGAGTATCAAGATCATCAGCCCTGGCTTCCAAGGCCAGCGGATATCCTATAGCAAGGGTAACGGCCAAGATAGCCGTTGGCATGACGCTGAATGAAATAAAGATCGCCAATACTACGGCAGCAAAGGAGCCGAGCCTGGACTATGTGGTGGCCAAACTGCCGAGGTTCCCGTTTGACAAGTTCACACAGGCGCCAAACCTGCTGGGGACCCAGATGAAGGCCACAGGAGAGGTCATGGGCATTGGCTCAAACCTTGAGGAGTGCCTGCTCAAGTCGGTACGCTCCCTTGAGATAGGAGCCAGCCATCTGCACCTGGAAAAATTTGATGATAAGACCGATGAAGAACTGATCGGCTACATATCAGAATTCAGGGATGACAATATATTTGCAATGACGGAACTGCTCAGACGGGGTATATCCGTGGAAAAACTCCATCAAGTGACCATGATCACCCCTTATTTTATAGAGGCGGTAAAACATGTAACGGATATGGAAAAAGCCCTGGCATCTGCTCCTGGAGATGCGGAAATGCTGAGAAAGGCCAAGGCCATGGGATTTTCCGACAGATACATTGCTAAACTCTGGGATATGAAAGAGATGGACATTTACAGACAGAGACAGGAGCTGGATATCAGGCCTTCCTACAGGATGGTGGACACTTTCCATACCGGGGCATATATACCGTATTTTTATTCGTCCTACAGCGGTGAAAATGATTCACAGCTCAGTGACAAGAAAAAGATCGTAGTACTTGGCGCCGGCCCTATAAGGATAGGCCAGGGAGTAGAGTTCGACTATTCCACCGTCCATGCGGTAATGACCATAAGACAGGCCGGATATGAGGCCATAATCATCAACAACAATCCTGAGACCGTATCGACCGACTACACCACTGGAGACAAGCTGTACTTTGAACCGCTGACAGCCGAAGATGTGATGAACATCATCGACTTTGAACAGCCGGAAGGCGTGATCGCTTCCCTTGGCGGACAGACGGCCATCAACCTGGCTGAGCCTCTCAGAGAAAGAGGAGTAAAGATCATAGGCACTGACTGCGACGCCATAGAAAAGGCTGAAAACAGAGACAGTTTCGAGAAGATCTTGAAATCTCTGGATATACCTCAGCCAAAGGGCCAGGCAGTAACCAACACAGAAGACGGCGTAAAGGTGGCCGCTGAGATAGGATATCCGGTACTGGTAAGGCCCAGCTTCGTTCTGGGGGGACGGGCAATGCAGATCGTAGGCGACGAGCAGCAGCTGAGACATTATCTCAAGACTGCCGTTGAGATCGACGAAGACAAGCCGGTGCTGGTAGATAAGTACATAATCGGAAAAGAAGTGGAAGTGGACGCCATATGCGACGGCCGTGATGTGTTCGTGCCGGGCATAATGGAGCTGGTAGAAAGGACCGGCATCCACAGCGGTGACTCCATCAGCGTATATCCGGCTTTCAGCATTTCCAACAAGGTAAAGGGCATAATCCTCCAGTACGCCAAGAAGCTGGGCCTGGGCATAGGCATAGTAGGTCTTTACAATATCCAGTTCATAGTAGATAAGGACGAAAATGTATTTGTCATAGAAGTAAATCCGAGGTCCTCAAGGACCGTGCCTTTCCTTTCCAAGGCCACCGGATACAGCCTGGCGGACATAGCAACAGAAGTCATCCTGGGAAAGAGCCTCAAGGAACTGGGCATATTCGACATCTATCCGGAAGAAAAGAAGCGCTGGTATGTAAAGGTGCCGGTGTTCTCTTTCAACAAGATAAGGGGCATAGACGCCTATCTTTCGCCGGAAATGAAGTCCACCGGAGAGGCCATCGGCTACGACGACAAGCTCAACAGAGCTCTGTATAAGGGGCTCCAGGCCTCCGGCATGAAACTGCAAAATTACGGAACTGTATTTGTGACCATAGCCGATAAGGACAAGGAAGAGGCTCTGCCGCTGATACGCCGGTTCTACGACCTGGGCTTCAATATCGAAGCTACCGCCGGCACCGCCAGATTCCTCAAGGAAAACGGTATCAGGACCAGAGTCCTCAAAAAGATCAGCGAGGGCAGCGACGAAATAGAAAGATCCATCCGTCAGGGCCATATATCCTATGTGATCAACACCAGCGACATAGGATCGGCCGGACCGACCAACGACGGCTATCTCATAAGAAAATACGCTACGGAAAACAATGTGACAATGTTCACAGCACTGGATACGGTCAAGGTCCTGCTGGATGTACTGGAAGAGACTACACTGAGGATATCCACCATCGACGCCTGATGGCTCCAAAGTGAGCAAAAGGCCTGACAACATATAAAGGAGATAAAATGAAGCAGGGAATATTCAAAATAGAAAGCAATGTGCCTCTGACAGAAGATGTAATGAAAATGACTCTTTCAGGGGACACATCGGCCATAACGGCTCCCGGTCAGTTCGTGAACATAAAGCTGGACGGATTTTTCCTGAGACGGCCCATATCTGTCTGCGACCTGGAGGGAGATAAACTGACCATAATCTACAAGATAGTGGGCAGGGGGACCGGCGCCATGGCTTCCATGACCGGCGGTAAGCTGGATGTGCTCACGGGCCTTGGCAACGGATATGATATGAGCTGCTCCGGCCAGGAACCTTTGCTGATCGGAGGCGGAGCAGGAGTGCCGCCCATGTATCTGCTGGCCAGAAAACTTTTGCAGCAGGGAAAACATCCCCATGTGATACTGGGATTCAACACTGCCTCGGAAGTTTTCTACGAAGAAGAATTTAAAGCCCTTGGAGCCGGAGTGACAGTTACCACTGTCGACGGCTCCTGTGGCGTCAAAGGCTTTGCTACGGCAGCCATGGACAGAGACTATTCTTACTTCTATGCCTGCGGACCTGAGGCCATGCTCAAAGCCGTAAGCGACGCTTCAAGGACAGGCGGCCAGCTGAGCTTTGAGGAAAGGATGGGCTGCGGGTTCGGAGCCTGCATGGGCTGTTCCTGCAAGACTTTGTACGGAAATAAAAGAATATGCAAAGACGGTCCTGTTCTCAGAAAGGAGGAGATAATATGGGAAAAATGAACATAAACCTGTGCGGCATAGAGCTGGACAATCCTGTAATGGCCGCCAGCGGCACTTTCGGCTACGGCTACGAATTTGCCGAGCTCTATGACATCAATGTCCTTGGAACTTTCTCCTTCAAGGGGACCACGAGAGAGGCCCGGTTTGGCAATCCGACGCCGAGGATAGCCGAATGCGAGGCCGGCATGATAAACGCTGTAGGCCTGCAAAATCCCGGAGTAGACAAGGTCATCGAAGATGAACTGCCTAAACTTGCCAAAGTTTTTCACAAAAAAGTCATGGCCAATGTGAGCGGATTTTCCATAGACGAATATGTGGAAGTATGTTCCAAGCTGGATAAATGCGACCAGGTAGGCTGGCTGGAGGTCAATATAAGCTGCCCCAATGTCCACGGCGGCGGCATGACATTTGGCACCGACCCGGCAGCGGCAGCAGAAGTGACTGCGGCTGTAAAGAAATGCACCAGTAAGCCGGTCATCGTGAAACTTTCACCTAATGTAACAGATATAACGGTCATCGCCAAAGCCTGCGAAGAAGCCGGGGCCGACGGTATAAGCCTCATAAATACCATGCTGGGCATGAGGATAGATCTTAAGACCAGGCGGCCTGTCATCGCCAATACCATGGGAGGATTTTCGGGAAAGGCCATTTTCCCGGTGGCTCTGAGAATGGTCTATCAGGTGGCCAAGACGGTCAAGGTGCCGGTCATAGGTATAGGCGGCGTATCTTCGGCAGAAGATGTGATCGAGATGATGCTGGCCGGAGCCACAGCCGTGCAGATAGGTGCGGCCAACCTGACAGAACCGTATATATGCCGGGACATCGTGGCTCAGCTGCCGGATGTAATGGAAAAATATAAAATAGATTCACTTAAAGATATAATAGGAGGTGCCCTCTGATGGGAAAAGATGTAATAATAGCCTGCGATTTTGACAACGCCAAAGATACTCTGGAATTCCTGGATAAATTTCAGGATCAAAAGCCGTACATAAAGATAGGAATGGAACTTTTCTTTTCGGAAACTCCTGAGATCGTAAGAGAGATCAAAAGAAGGGGACACAAGATCTTCCTCGACCTGAAACTCCACGACATACCCAACACCGTAAAAAAGGCCATGGCAGCATTGTCGAAGCTGGACATCGACATGGTAAATGTCCACTGCGCCGGGACAACGGCCATGATGAAGGCAGCCCTTGAGGGACTGATCAGAGAGGACGGCACCAGACCTATTCTCATCGCAGTCACCCAGCTGACTTCCACCGACCAGGAAGCCATGGAAAGGGACCTGCTGATACACGGAGACATTAAAGATGTGGTAATGCACTACGCCAAGACGGCCAAAAACGCCGGTCTGGACGGGGTAGTGTGCTCACCGGCAGAGGCGGAAAAGGTGCATGAAGAGTGCGGAGCTGATTTCCTGACCGTAACTCCGGGAATAAGGTTCGCAGACAGCGCAGCCGACGACCAGAAGCGTGTTATGACGCCGCAGCAGGCCAGAGAAATAGGAGCGGACTACATAGTCGTAGGCCGCCCGATCACTCAGGCCGCAGACCCGGTAGCCGTATATGAAAGATGTGTAAGAGAGTTTGTAGATTAGGAGGCTGACATGGCAAAAGAAATTGAAAAGAAAATTGCAAAAGATTTATTATCCATAAAGGCTGTATTCTTCCGTCCGGAAGAACCGTTTATCTGGGCCAGCGGGATCAAGAGCCCGGTTTACTGCGACAACAGGCTGACCCTTACAGCGCCGGGAGTGAGACTGGACATTGAAGAAGGCCTGGCTGAAGTTATAAGAGAAAACTATCCCGACGCTCAGGTGCTCATGGGCACGGCTACAGCCGGCATAGCTCATGCTGCGATCACCGCCCACATCCTCGGACTGCCCATGGGCTATGTACGCTCAGGAGCAAAAGACCACGGACGCAAGAACCAGATCGAAGGCCGACTGGAAAAGGGACAGAAGGTAGTTGTCATCGAGGACCTGATATCCACCGGAGGCAGCGTCATCGAAACGGTAAATGTCCTGAGAGAAGCAGGAGCAGATGTCCTGGGAGTTGCCAGCATATTTACCTATGGCATGCAGAAAGGGCTTGACAGGATGGCCGCCGCCGACCTGAAAAACATTTCCCTTACCAACTTCGATGTGATCGCTCAGGTGGCAGCCGAAGAAGGATATATCAAGCCGGAAGACATAGACAGACTCATAGCTTTCAGAAACGATCCGTCAGATGAAAGCTGGATAAAGGAGAAATAGAACATGAGGAATCTCATCAGCATACTGGATTTTACAGCAGAGGAACTGGACAGCCTCATCGAAACGGCCATGGACATCATCGCCAGGCCGGAGGCATATGCCCACAGGTGCGAGGGAAAGAAGCTGGCTACTCTGTTCTTTGAACCGTCCACCAGGACGAGACTCAGCTTTGAGGCCGCCATGTACGAGCTGGGAGGCCATGTCATAGGCTTTTCAGAAAGCTCCAGCTCATCAGCTGCCAAGGGAGAAAGCGTTGCCGATACGGCCAGGGTCATAAGCTGCTATGCAGATATAATCGCCATGAGACATCCAAAGGAAGGAGCTCCGTTTGTGGCGGCTCAGAATGCTTCGATCCCTGTGATCAACGCCGGCGACGGAGGTCACAACCATCCTACTCAGACCCTTGCCGATATCCTGACAATATATCGTGAAAAGGGCAGGCTCAGCGATCTGACCGTAGGCTTCTGCGGCGACCTGAAATACGGCAGGACAGTCCATTCCCTGATCGAGGCCCTTTCCGCCAGGTCGGGCATAAAGGTGGTGCTGATCTCGCCGGATGAACTGAAACTGCCTGACTATATCAAAAAAGAAGTCCTGGAAAAACATGGCATGCCGTACAGCCAGACCGCTTCCCTCGAAGAAGCTATGCCAGAGCTGGATGTGCTGTACATGACCAGGATACAGCAGGAGAGATTTGACGACAGGGCCGAGTACGAGAGGCTCAAGGACAGCTATGTCCTGACTTTGGATAAACTGAAAAATGCCAGAGAAGATATGATAATCCTCCACCCGCTGCCTCGCGTAAACGAGATCTCAGTGGCAGTGGACGATGACAAGAGGGCCTGCTACTTCAAACAGGTGCTCAACGGCAAGTATATGAGGATGGCCCTGATACTGAAGCTCCTTGAAGATGCGGAAAAAGGCTGCCCGGCTGACATAGGAACGCAAAAGGACGCCGGAGCAGTGGAGCTGGACAGCAGGTGCGCCAATCCGAAGTGTATCATCACCACCGAGCAGGAACTGAAAAATATGTTCAAGCCTGCCGGTGACGGCGGATACAGGTGCCTGTACTGCGAGCAAAAATTGTAGGCAAGCAGCCTGCTGTAGCAAGATGAAACACTGAACTGATAAACCGCTGCGCCGGACCGAAAAGACGGTCCGGCGCTTTTTGCGTGCCTTTATGCGCTGCGGAGCAGGGGATGAGGGCAGTTGGGGAAAGCAGCGGCTCGCTGGAGCCGGCAGCTTGCTGTCCGGCTTGTCATGAGCCTTAGACGGCAGTACGCCATGCGTCTCAGAAAAAAGAATGGCAGGCTCCCCCTGGATCGCAGTTTTTTTGCACTCCAGTGGGAGCGACTACACCCTAATGTGGCAATATTTTTGATCCAGGGGGAACGACTACACCGAAATCATTATTTTTCGTGAATTTAGGGGGAGACCGTGAAAACCTTACCACACAAAATGACAAGTTTCGTTGTCAATTTGCCGGAAATCCCCGCAAAATTTCCAGAATATTGCATTTTTTGCTCCCCCTCAAGCAGACAAATATAAAAAAACAGGGGGATGTCATCCCCCTGCCAGACTGAATAATACGGTTTTTGGTGTACCGGCTCCCCCTATCTAAGAGAAAAAGCTGATTTGAGGTGTAGTATGACCGAGAACCGAAGGAGGAAAAAGTGCAGCAACACCAAAAAAAGAGAGCAGGCAGAAGGCCGCCTGATTCCAAGCCTCGTCCGTAATTTTGACAGTACACTATGGGCCCGTCACCTGAAGAAACATACTTTCATATGATAAGCAATAGCAGACCATAAGAAAGGAAAGAATCAGATGTTTTTTTTAGATAGATTGAAGATCGGAGAAGAAGCCGTTGTGACAGCCAATAACTGCACAAACCTCAGATTCCGTGATCTGGGGCTGACAAAAGGAACACGGGTAAAGTGCGTATTGAAAAGCCCTCTGGGGGATCCTTATGCCTATGACATCAGAGGTGCTATCATAGCCATAAGGCGGGAGGATGCCTCAAGGATATGTGTGGAGGTGGCAAGATCATGAACCATAAGCCCGCCATCGTTCTCGCAGGCAATCCCAATGTTGGTAAAACCACTATCTTCAACTGCCTTACCGGTATGCGCCAGCATACCGGCAACTGGGCAGGCAAGACTGTGGCAAGCGCCTGCGGAGTATGGAGATACGGAAAAGGCAAAAGGAAAACGCTGCTGTCCCTCATTGATTCTCCGGGCTGTTATTCCCTGAACACATCATCCCCCGAAGAAGAACTGGCGAAGGAGCAGATCTGTGATCCTGCAGCAAAAGGGGTCATCATCGTCTGCGACGGCACCTGCCTTGAAAGGAATCTCATACTTGCCTTGCAGATATTGGCTGTAAGGAAAGATGTTGTATTATGTGTCAATCTTATGGATCAGGTAAGAAAAAAGAAGATCACCATAGACGGGGACAAACTGGAATCCCTTCTGGGCATAAAAGTCATATTTACAGAAGCAAATAAGAAAAGGCAGATCAGGGACGCCATGGAGGAAGCTGCCCAATGGCTGCTGGACCGGGACTCCGGAAGCGCCGGCAAGGACCGGGAAAACACATGGACTGACATGGCAGGCATTTATCGGTCTCCTGAAATTCTTGCAGCAGAAGCAAAAGCAATAGCCGGTGATGCTGTATGCTATGGAAAACTGGAAGATAATATGGATCTTCGCATAGACAGAGCACTGACAAGTCCGGTTACAGGGTTTCCCATAATGGCAGCCATGCTTATGGTGATATTCTGGATTACCATAAAAGGGGCAAACTATCCGTCGGAGGTATTGAGCAGTTTTTTATTCTCCCTGGAAGGGCCGCTGGATCGTGGACTGGAAATGGCAGGGCTTGGAAATGGAATAAGGGATATGCTGGTGTCCGGCATGTACAGGGTCTTGGCCTGGGTAGTCTCGGTAATGCTGCCTCCAATGGCAATCTTTTTTCCGCTGTTTACCTTGATGGAGGACTGGGGGTTCCTGCCGAGAGTGGCATTTAACATGGACAGGTGCTTTAAATGCTGCAAGGCCTGCGGCAAACAAGCTCTGACCATGTGCATGGGGCTCGGCTGCAATGCGTCAGCCGTGGTAGGATGCAGGATAATAGATTCAGAGAGGGAGAGGCTCCTTGCGATGCTGACCAATGTTTTTATGCCATGCAACGGCAGATTTCCCATATTGATTTCGATGATCACCATATTCTTTGCGAAAGATGGCGGAATAAAAGGAGCTGCCTTGCTGACAGCTGTGATACTGCTGGGAGTGGCAGCTACTCTTGCAGCCACCAAGCTGTTATCAGAGACCTTGTTAAAAGGCGCCCATTCATCTTTCATCCTTGAACTGCCGCCATACAGAAAACCTCAGATAAGCAAGGTCATTATCAGATCCGTCTTTGACAGGACATTGTTCGTGCTGGCAAGAGCCATGTCTGTGGCCGCACCGGCAGGACTGGTAATCTGGCTCCTGGCCCATACAGATGCAGGCGGGATGAGCCTTTTGGACCATATGGCAGAGTTCCTTGACCCCGTAGGAAAGTTTATGGGGCTTGACGGTGTCATATTGACAGCTTTTATACTGGGATTGCCGGCAAATGAAGTGGTGCTGCCCATCGCCATGATGATATACACAGGCCAGGGGTCGCTTAGCCAGATCACAGACCTGATGTCCTTTGGCGATTTTCTGGCAGAAAACGGATGGTCCGCCCTTACAGCGGCAAATATGCTGATATTCACTTTGATGCACTGGCCCTGTGCAACGACATTGCTTTCAGTAAAAAAAGAATCGGGAAGCTGGAAATGGACTGCTGTCGCCGCAGTTCTCCCGCTGCTTTTCGGTATGGCCCTGTGTTCCATTACCGCTTGTATTTACAGGATAGTGTAAAATAATTGTGGAGTTTTTACTGAAAAAGAAAAAGAGACCGACT
>UQOC01000061.1 GCA_900542565.1 uncultured Eubacteriales bacterium
AGTCGGTCTCTTTTTCTTTTTCAGTAAAAACTCCACAATTATTTTACACTATCCATGGATTTTCCTGCTTCAATGGCCCCGATCGCGAATATCTTCTTGGAAAATGCCCTGTGGATTATCTCTATTACCTCGTCTTCCAGGGCAAAGCATATCCTGTGTTCGCCGGGCACTGTGCCAATCCTCATGCTCACCGCCGATGAATACGGCACATGCAGTATGTCGCACAATGTCTTAGCCGTGCCGCTGGGCGCATCCTTCTTTTTGTTGTGGTGTATCTCCTCAATGGCGATGTCGCTGCCGGGCAGCAGTGCGCTGACCTCCGGCGCTATCTGGCTGACTGCCCCGATACCTCTGGAATAATTGGCCTTTCTGTCCACAGGGCATATCTTGCCGAGGAGCTTCATCATCTCCTCGTCTTCCCCTGTCTGCCCGGTGGTGCCTATGACCACGGGGATATTGCCGCCCTTTTCACGGCAGTATTCATATATGCCTTTTATAGCTTTCGGATGGCTGAAATCTATGATAAGGTCAGCCTTGTCTTCCGGCCAGCGGTTTTCTGTCGGCTCCACGGAAATTATCCTGTCGAAGAACGGATCTTCCTGGGCGCATTGTCTGACGACCTCTCCCATGGCGCCGGTTCCCACTATCATCAAAAACATTTTTTAACCTCCTTATCATCACCTATCTAATCAGGGTATGAAAGGAGGCTTTGTCTGATTACTGTTTATTTTGCCTGTCAGCTCAGATATTTCTGCTCGATCTTTTTCATCGGTTTGCTGAACTGTTTTGAGATAAAGCCGACGCAGAGGGCGGATGCCACGGTCCCGAGGCCGACTCCGTCTATGGTCCCCAGGACCGCAGCGCTCAAGGCTATGGACATGACTACCAGCGTCACATCGAAAGCGACCTTGGTATTTCCAAACTTGACGGGAAGGACGCGGCATATGGCCAGCACCACTCCTTCCCCTGCCGCAGTCACCAGCTTTGCGGTAACTTCCATGGTGACCCCGAGGGCAAGCAGGACTATGCCGGCAATGCACATGGCCCACTGCTGCCAGTATGTCTGCGGCATGAACCCGCTCAGGATGCTGCCGCACACATCTATCATCAGTCCGAAAAATACGGACACAGGTATCTGCAGAAGGTTGAAGATCTTGAAACCTTTTCTCAATATGACCGCCTGCAGCAGCACAAATCCACAGTTTATTATGATCGTCGTCTCGCCTACGGTCATGCCCGATATGTTACTCGTCACATAAGGCAGGCTTGAAACCGGTGAGATCCCCAGGGCCGCTTTTATGGAAAAGGCTATGCCCATGGACATAATAAAAAGACCTGCGCACATCAACACGGTCCGTTTAATGATATTGCTGTTCAAAATCCTTCACTCCTTCTTTGCTCTATCTGTCTTTCTTCATATCTGCCGTAAGGGAGCTTGCTATCTTGCTCAAGGCTTTTTTCAATATATCCAGTTCCTGTTCCGACAGTTCTGAGGCTGCTGCATGGTCTGCCCTGCGAAATATCTCCATGGCAGCCTCGCCGGCTGTGCTGAGAAATTCCAGCACCTTTGGCTGGCCCGATGTGAGACCGTTCCTGCCTGCTTCACCTATGATCCTGCGCATCATCAGCGCATTGGCCTTCATCAGATACCCGCCCACAAAAAAGTCAACATATATCGTTGACTTTTTACAGCGCTTTCAGCTGATAATATCTATTTTTTCTTTGCCAGCTCCAGGATCTCGCTGTACTTGGATGTCACATAGTCGTATCCCTTAGGGCTGTGGGGCACAAGACAGTTCGAGCAGTCCTTTATGCCGTTTTCCAGATACTTGTAGTTGCCGCCGCAGTTTTCTCCCAGAGCGTACAGCGGGCAGTAGCAGAAAAGGCAGTTGAATGTGTCCGTGTTCCTGGTCTTGTGGCACGGAAAGTATTCGCAAAGCTTGTTCTGAAAAAATTTATAATGTTCGCTCATGGTATTACCTCCTGTCATTTATCCTGTCGTTGAGCAGTCTGGCGACAAACACTCCGCTGGCCGACGCCTGTGAAAGGGAATGGGTCACTCCCGATCCGTCCCCTATGGCAAACAGTCCCGGTACGGCAGTCTCCAGCATGTGGTCCACTGCCACCTGCATGTTATAGAACTTGACCTCCACTCCGTAGAGCAGCGTGTCCTCATTGGCAGTTCCCGGCGCTATCTTGTCAAGGGCGTATATCATCTCCATGATGTCGTCAAGCTGCCTCTTCGGTATCACCAGGCTCAGGTCACCAGGCGTGGCTTTGAGGGTAGGTCTGGTGAAGCACTTTTCCATGCGTCTCTCGTTGGTCCGCCTGCCCTTTTCCAGGTCGCCGAACCTCTGGAGCAGGACTCCGCCGCCCAGCATGTTTGAAAGCCTGGCTATTGATTCACCATATTCGTTGCTGTCCTTGAAAGGCTCTGTAAAAGTGTTGGATACCAGCAGGGCAAAGTTGGTGTTTTCCGTTCTCAAAGCAGGGTCGGCATAACTGTGGCCGTTGACCGTGACGATACCGTTGGTGTTTTCCGACACCACTTCACCGTAGGGGTTCATGCAGAAAGTCCTGACCATGTCGTTGTACTTGTCAGTCTTATATACGAATTTGCTTTCATATACCCTGTCGGTGATGTGTTTGAATATCTCTGCCGGAAGTTCCACCCTTACTCCTATATCGACACGGTTCTTGGTCTGCCTGATGCCGAACTCGTCGCATACGGAGCTGAGCCATTTGGAGCCGGAACGGCCGGCAGCCAGCACCAGATAGCGGCAGACATATTCTCCGCCCTTTGTATCTTTTATCCTGAAGCGGCCGTCATCGAGCTTTTCCACCTTGTCCATGTCTGTGTAGAACTGCATCTGGATGCCGCCTTCTTTGATCTTTTCGTATATCTTTCCAAGGATGCGCACATTCCTGTCGGTCCCCAGATGTCTGACCTTGGCGCTGAGCAGATGGAGGTCGTATTGAAGGGCCTTTGTCCTAAGCTCCGGGTCGGTCTGGTATAGTTTGGCGTCTTTGCCGCCCATGTCGCAGAGCACGCTGTCAACATATTCCATCAGCTCCATGGCCCTCTCCACGCCCAGATACTTGTGAAGATCGCCGCCGAAAGCGGTGGTTATGTTGTATTTGCCGTCAGAAAGGGTCCCTGCTCCTCCGTACCCGTTCATTATGTGGCACGGAGAACATTTGACGCATGTAGGCGTCCTGCCGGCCTTTATAGGGCATATCCTTTTTTCAAGGGGCGCTCCCTTATCCACCATCAGGACCTTTGCGTCTGTCTTCAGTTTGGCCAGTTCGTAGGCGAGAAATACGCCTCCTGCCCCGGCTCCCACTATGATCATATCGTATTCTTTCATACTTATCTCCCCGTTGCAGTTAAAAGCCCCGCGATATACACGGGGCCGTTTTTTGGTAAGATCAGGATTCCATTATACTGTCAAACTCGGCGACTACCTTTTCAAATTCGGCATCATCATCTATGTCTACCAGCTCAAATTCATCATCTCCGACTTCTTTATATCCGTATATATATACATCATCGGTCTCATCATTTGGTATGAGTGCAATGTATTCTTTGCCGCCGCAGTCGAATACTCCCATTATCTCACATTCGATCTCTACTCCATCGTCAAATTCGAGAGTTATGAAATCAGCCTCTTCTACTTCAGGGGCTCTGTTTTGTTTCGCCATTTTTCTTCCTCCGGTAATTGAATTAGGAGCGCATTCAGCGCTAATTTATTATATCACAGGGGATGCTTCTTTATCAACCGAAATATTCCCTTATGGCCGCTGCATTTGCGCAAGTTATGCCTTTTACCTCCATCAGTTCCTCCTGAGAGGCATTCTTTATCTCATCTATGGAATCAAAATGAGCCAGAAGGGCATTTCTCTTGGCCGGTCCTATCCCTTTGATATTATCCAGGGCCGATCCGATGGAATTACGATTGTGGAGGCTCCGGTGATATTCGATGGCAAACCGGTGGACTTCTTCCTGTATCCTTCCGCAGTATCTGAACAGTACCGGATCTTGTGACAGCAGGAATTCGTCTCCTCTGTCATTGACAAGGGCCCGCGTCCTGTGACTGTCATCCTTGGCCATGCCAAGGACAGGAATGTCCATGCCCATGGCATTCAGGACTTTTTCGGCTGATGTCACCTGGCCAAGGCCTCCGTCCATAAGGATAAGGTCCGGGAGCTGGGCAAATCCCGGATCACCGGCCTGCGCCCGCTTAAACCGCCTGTAGAGCATTTCCTGAAGGCTTGCGTAATCGTCTGGGCCGTCTACAGTCTTGATCTTGAACCGGCGGTATGCCTTTTTTACAGGCTTGAGATTGCCGAACACCACCATGGCCCCTACCGTGTCCACTCCGTTGGTGTTGGATATGTCGTAGGATTCCACCCGGTAATAAGTCTTATCTGTTGATAATATGGCGGAAAGCCGTTCTACCAGGGCATTTTCTTTTTCCTGGGCGTTTTTCAGCCTGTCATCAAGGGTCTTTTCCATCTCGGCCGTATCTTTTCTGGCCATGTCCAGCAGGGCTTTCTTTGGTCCCCTCTTTGGCACATAAATGCGTACCCGGCGTCCTTCCTTGAGACTTTTGAGATAATCCTCTATGAGGCTGGCTTCTTTAAGAGGTTTTATCAACAGCAGCTCCGGCGGTATAGATGACCACTGGCTGTAATACTGTTTGATGAACTCGCCCACAAGGCTGTCGTAATCATCCTCCCCTTCGGCCCTCATTGCAAAAGTTTCCCTGCCGCTGAGCTTTCCGCCGCGTACCGGGAATACCACGATGGAAGCGTTATCTCCTCTGCCGATGGGGATTATGACATCAAGATCATCTCCTCCTGCCATGGTCACCCTCTGAGTCTCATTGAGAGTCTTTACTGCGGCGATATAGTCCCTGTATCTTGCTGCTTCCTCAAAGTCCAGTTTTTCGGCGGCTTCTTTCATGGCAGATTCCAGATAGTCCATGACTTTTTTCTGTTTTCCGCCGAGAAAATCCAGTACGCTGTCCACACAGGCCATGTACTCTTCTCTGTCTACATTGCCTGAGCATATGCCTCTGCAGTCGTTTATATGATAGTTGAGGCAGGGTCTCTGTCCTTCCGGGAATTTTACGGCAGAGCAGCGCTTTAGCTTATATATCTTATTGAGCACATCTATGATCTCGTTGACTGCTCCGGCATCGCTGTATGGGCCGAAATATCTGCTGCCGTCCTTTTTTACCCGCCTGGTCTTGACTACCCGCGGAAAATCCTCGCCCATGGTGACTTTTATATATGGATAAGTCTTGTCGTCCCTGAGGAGCACATTGTATTTGGGTGCGTATTTTTTTATGAGATTGCACTCTAATATGAGGGCTTCCATCTCCGACTGGCAGGTTATATACTCAAACTCGGCTATTTCTGCCACCATGGCCCTCACCTTTGGGCTGTGGCCGGCGGAGTTCTGAAAATACTGTCTTACCCTGTTCCGCAGGGAAATGGCCTTGCCCACATAGATGACCTGCCCCAGCCTGTCTTTATGCATATAAACTCCCGGAGTATCCGGGAGTTTTTTTAGATTCTCTTTAATATCAAACATATCAGAAATTCCAGTTTCTCTTTTTGCGGTCTTCTTCTCTTTCAAGACGCTTTCTGGCTTCTTCCGCCAGCTTTGCCTTTCGTGCGTTCATCCTCTTTCGCTTATTCTTTGCCCTTAATATCAGGACTGTCAGCAGGAAAGCAAGGATAAGCGCCAGGACCGCAAATATTATCACAGTCTGCAGATTGCTTATGCCCAGAGGTGACAAAAACCAGCCTTCTCCTATATCTTCTGCTGCCAGCAGGTCAACGGTAGAATAAAGCTCTCCCGCTATGTATATGTGAGCTTCACCCACCTTCTGGCCTTCCTCCACCGGTGCGGTCAGGTTCTCTGTATAGACATACTCCGTAGTTACAAGGGAAGATGAAGCTCCGTCAGGCAGATGCACATAACCTCCCTGGGCTGCCACAGCGTCCACCCGGTTCACCGAACCGCCTGTAAGCCTGACTTCCCCCAATACATCGCCTTTTTTAAAAGCAGTATAGTTGGAAACATTGTCAACACCGTAGTCCATCAGGATCTTCATATTCTGGAACCTGTCGGCAGCGGTTGTGCCCATTATCACCGTATATATTTCCAGGCCGTCTGTTTCAAGGCCGGTGACCATGGTACAGTATTCCGACGAAAGGCTGCCCGTCTTGCCACCGAACACGCCGTCATATTTGTCGATGGTCGTCTTTGTCCCGTTGATCTCGATTTCCTTACCATATAGAAATACATTGAAATTATTCAGTTCTCTTTCTCCGGAAACATTGGTGGCTGGGATAGTGTGTTCCACAGTACCGGATATTTCCCTTACAGTCTCATTGTCCAGAGCCTCTTCTGCTATCAGTGCCATATCTGCGGCCGTACTCAGTTGGCCCTCTTCCGACAGGCCGTGGGGATTGACAAAATTGGTGGCGGTGCATCCTATTTCTTCAGCCCTCTCATTCATCATCTCCGAAAAAGCCTCTATGGATCCTGCGGTCTCTATGGCCAGAGCCGCAGCCGCATCATTGGCCGAATACAGCAGCGCTGCATACAGAAGTTCTTCTACCGTTATCTGTTCCCCTGCCTGGAGATATATCTTTGTCGGTATCACCTCAGTTGCTTCTTCTGGTACCGTGACCACATGGTCCAGGTCAAGGTTTTCCACCGCAAGGAGACAAGTCAAAAGCTTTGTCATGCTGGCGGGCTCCATCTGCTGGTCGGCATTTTTCTCCCAGATGACCTCCCCAGTATCGGCTCAGTATATTATAGCTGCCTGCGCCGTTATCTCCGGCCCTGCCGTATCAGCCCATGCGGCGCCCTGTGGTATGAAAGCGCCGCACACAAATACGGCACACAATATAAGCGAAATTATCCTTTTTTTCATCTTATCTGTTTTTCCCAAAAAAATAATCTGTCATCAAATATCCCTGTTCAAAATGATTTCCCGAAGCAAGGGCAGCTTTCTCGTTAAACTGCCTTGTCCTGTCCTCCGGTCTTTCCTGTCCGCTGTCATAGATCACAAATGGCACCGGGTCTGATGTGTGGGTCCTTATGGAAAGAGGCGTCCTGTGATCAGGGACTACCAATATCCTGAACCTCTGTCCATCCTGTCTGAGAAAATCTACCACCGGGCGTACAGCCCTGCGATCGATGTATTCAGCTCCCAATATCTTTTTTTCCAGGCTTCCCTGATGCGAACATTCATCAGTACATTCAAGGTGCAGATACACAAAGTCCTTTCCTCTCCGGTAAGCGTCAATGGCTGCCTGGGCTTTTCCCTCAAAATTGGTGTTGAGGCTACCGGTCGCTCCCTCTACTTCAATTATCTCAAGACCTGCGAATATGCCTATGCCCTTGATAAGGTCCACTGCCGAAATAACACATCCGTCTACCCCGTATTTCTCATTGAAATCAGGCAGGGCAGGCCTTGTGCCCTTTCCCCATATCCATATGGTATTGGCAACATTGAGGCCTCTGGCCTGTCTGGCCTTGTTTACGGGATGGTCCTTGAGCAGGTCATAGCTTTTTCTCATCATATCTGCAAACATGGCGCTGTCAGGCCCTTTGGGCAGATAGTCGCCGACCCGCCTGTCCAGCACATCGTGGGGCGGAGTCAGGTCGCATTGAGGATCACCCTGATCCAGGATCATACAGTGACGGTACTGGGTTCCCAGATGAAAGCTTATATGTTCATCTGAAAACGCCTTGCTTATGACTTGAAGGAGCACCTTTGCTTCTTCTGTCGTAAGGTCCCCCGCCGCATGGTCTTTGATCGTAAAATCGTCATAATCTGCGGCTCCTGCCGGATCGACGGTTATAAAATTGACCCTGAAAGATATGTCCGTATCTTTCATGTCCACGCCGATGGACGCTGCCTCAAGAGAGGATCTTCCCGTCAGATATATCCTCGGATCATAGCCCATAACTGAAAGATTGGCCGAATCGCTTCCCGGACTTATGCCTTCCGGCACCGTGCGGCATGATCCTATCTCTCCTCTGGCAGCAAGGCTGTTTATACATGGCATATCAGCCACTTCCAGGGGAGTCCTGCCCCCAATGCTTTCGATCGGGTCGTCTGCCGATCCGTCAGGTACGACTATCAAATATCTCATATAGCTTAACTTCTCCTGATGTAGTTTTGATGTTCTATCTGTTTTCTTCTTCAAATTTTTTCATGAAGTCTATGAGCGCCTCTATGCCTTCTTTTGGCATGGCGTTATATATGCTGGCCCTCATTCCGCCTATGGAACGGTGTCCGGACAGGTTCACAAGGCCTGCCGCCTTGGCTTCCGCCACGAATTTTTTGTCCAGGTCAGCATCTCCTGTCACAAAGACCACATTCATCATGGAGCGGTCTTCTTTGGCCACAGGATTCTTGAAAAGTCTGCTGGAATCAATGTAATCATAAAGCATTGCGGCTTTTTCCCTGTTCCTCTTTTCCATGGCCTCTACGCCGCCTGTCTCTTTAAGATGTTTGAACACCTCTCCGGCCACATAGATGGCAAAGCAAGGTGGGGTATTGTACATGGAATCATTGTCAGCATGGGTCTTGTAGTCCAGATAAACCGGAGCCTTCTCACCAGCAAAACCTATCAGGTCTTCTCTGATGATGACTATGGTCACTCCCGCAGGCCCCACATTTTTCTGGGCCCCTGCCCAGATAACTCCGAACTTGCTCACATCCACTTTCTGGGAAAGGATGTTGGACGACATGTCTGCCACCAGAGGGATGTCCCCCGTATCAGGCACATAATTATAAGCAGTTCCGTATATGGTGTTGTTGGTGGTTATGTAAACATAATCAGCATCGGAACGGATATCGTCCCTGCCGAATTTTGGTATCCATGTAAAAGTGTCAGCTTCAGATGAAGCCAGTACCTTGATGTCTCCGAACTTGCAGGCTTCTTTATATGCCTTCTTGGCCCATGAGCCTGTAACGGCATAATCAGCTTTGCAGGAATTTCTCAGAAGGTTCATAGGTACCATGGAAAACTGGAGGGTACCGCCTCCCTGAACGAACAGCACCTTGTAGTTATCCGGTATTTCCATCAGATCTCTGAGATTTTTTTCCGCGTCCCTGGCGATCTTTTTGAATTCGGCTGAACGGTGGCTCATTTCCATTACGGACTGACCGCTGCCCTCATGATTGAGGAGCTGGTCCCTTACCTTCTCCAGTACCGGCAGAGGCAGCATGGAAGGGCCTGCCGAAAAGTTATATACTCTGTTATATTCTGTCATGGTTAGACCTCCGAAAAAAATGAAAATATACATTTATTGTACCACTTTACCTCATCCGAGTAAAGTGATATACTCTATATATACCCTAAAATTACCCGATCATAGGAGGAAACATGTATAAAATCTCTACACTGAACAAGATCTCCAAAGTTGGTCTCTCCCACTTTGATGATCGATATATCATCACTGATAAGATCGAGGATGCAAACGGGATCCTCGTAAGAAGCCAGGACATGCATTCCATGGATTTTTCCGGTCAGCTCATGGCCATCGCAAGAGCCGGAGCAGGGGTCAATAATATTCCTCTCGACGCCTGTGCCGAAAAAGGCATCGTCGTGTTCAACACCCCCGGAGCCAATGCCAACGCTGTAAAAGAACTGGTCCTTGCAGGCATGTTCCTTGCGGCCAGGCATATACCGCGTGCCCTTTCATGGGCCGCTTCTCTTACCGAGGGCGTCGGCGCCGCAGTCGAAAAAGGTAAATCCCAGTTTGCCGGTACCGAGATAATGGGCAAGACTCTGGGCATTGCAGGTCTTGGCGCCATCGGAAAAAAAGTCGCAGCATCCGCTGCCGCTCTGGGCATGAACATAGTGGGATATGATCCATTTTTCAACGGACAGGTCCCTCAGGGAGTCGCAATGTATGATTCTCTTGAAGAAATGCTGCCTCTGTGCGATTATGTGACCATACATATTCCTGCCACCGACAGCACCAAGGGAATGTTCAACAAGGATCTCTTTGCATGCTTCAAAGATTCGGCTGTCCTCCTTAACTTTTCAAGGGATAAGCTGGTCAATGAAGTGGATCTGCTGGTTGCACTGGAAAGCGGCAAGATCTCTGTGTATGTGACAGATTTTCCTACCGACACCTTGGTTGGCAGAGACAAGGTGATCCTGCTGCCTCATCTGGGCGCTTCAACCGCTGAAGCAGAGGACAACTGCGCTTCCATGGCCGTTGAGCAGATCATGGATTATTTTGAAAACGGCAATATCAGAAATTCCGTAAACTTCCCTGCCGTAGACATGGGGCCTATAGGCGATAACGCCAGGATCTGCATACTGACAGAGGACATGGCCGATCCTGCCGGTGAAGTTATGAAATCCATCTCTCTGGGCGACACCAAGATCATCCGCACAGAAAGCGCTGTAAAGGGCCGTTTCGGATATGTTCTGGCCGAAGTTGATTCACCTGAAGCTCCGTCTCTTGTTTTCTATGATAAGAGGATATTGAGGAGCCGTTCAATAACAAGATAAACGCCAAAAAAATCCCCCCGAAGACTTTTGCTCCAAAAAAGCTGATGTTTTCGGGGGAAATTATATTTAGGTTACTTTCAATCTCATCTTCGCCCTTTGCTCGTTTGCCTAAGGCAGTATTGCGTCTGCTGCACAGTGCTTTCGCATGGTGTCATAAAAGTATATCCGTGTATATAAGTATTTTTTTAAACCTTGAGTAAATGAGCAACGACGAAAAACTGATCGCAAGCAGCCTTCATATCTGTTTTAACCATCCTCAGAAGTTGACCCCATCACTGGATTTGTCAAGATTGTATCATCTAATCTTTTGTTTGTCAACATACTATTGACACAATTATATTATTTAATCATTAGATAATGATCGTGATCTGATGATCCCGTCATACAGGGGCTTATCTTCGTTGGATTTAGTCGCTTATGCCCCAAATCTATTATTGCATTTATCATAATATTTGGTATAATTAACACAGTAGGTTTTTTTACCAGTACAAATCAGACAGCAAAGGGAGTGACGAGCAATGACAAAAAATCGAAGCAATTTTAAAATGGGTACTGTTGAAATGATAATCTTATTCCTTCTCAACAAAAAGGATCTTTACGGATATGAAATAACTTCGCTTGTTGAAAAGTTATCTGAAGGGAAAATAGGTATCACTGAAAGTACGCTTTATCCTACACTGTATAAGCTTCTGGGGAACAATTATATATCCGACAGAGAAGTACAGGTAGGCAAAAGGCGCACAAGAGTTTACTATCACATTGAAGAATCCGGCAAGGCGCATTTGCAATCACTTTTAACAGAATACAATAAAAATACATCCGGTATATGCAAGATACTTGCATGTGATTCACTGGATGACGCTGAATAAACCAGCCGGCATTGAAAGAGGCTGTCGCAGAATTGACATGAATATCCTGTCAATTCTGCGACAGCCTTTTATATTTTTATTCTTCCTTATCGTTTACAACTATATCTATGGCGTTATGGAGGTTTTCTATCTCTATCCTCTCACATCCTTCCTGATATTCGCCGTCCAGCGACCAGTCCATGTTTTCATCGGCATAGATCGTAAAGCTGTCGGCATTTACAAATGTTATCTTATTGGATTCGTAGTTCTGCGTGGTCAGCATATATACGATCTCCGCCAGTTCTATTGGATTTTTTGGGGATCTGACAAGAAGGAGCTCAAACAATCCATCGTTCATATCCACATACTGGGGATCCAGAGTCAGTATCCCGGCAAGGGATGTTGAATTGCTTATGGCTCCGAAAATATAGTCATCCTCATATGGCATCCCATTGGCTTCTATCTTAAGGTGCTGTGGCTTGATGGAAGTAAGGCTGGTGGCTCCTTCCAGTATATAAGCCAGATGTCCCAGCATATTTTTTACGCTCTGGGGAGTAGAATAAGATGTCTGGGTAAACGCCCCAAAGGAAGCCACATAAGAAAATTTTCTCCCGTTAAAGCTTCCTATGTCCAATGTCTTTAACCGCCCTTTTACTATATCTTCTGTGGCCTTCAGGATATTTGTGGACAATTTAAGGCTGTTTGCAAAGTCGTTGGTGCTTCCTGCCGGTATATAACCGACCGGTACCCTCTCTCCGCTGTCAAGGAGGCCTGCCACCACTTCGTTAAATGTACCGTCTCCTCCGATACATGTTATCAGGTCAAATTCTCCTGCATATCGGGAGGCATAGACTGTTCCGTCACCTCTCTCGGTGGTAGTGAGGATCGTGGTCATGTATCCACCCTTTGTAAATATATCTATTATATCTGTCAGATACTTGTTCGCTTCCCTTTTCCCTGAAAAAGGATTCATGATTATAAGATTCTTTTTATCCATTATTTCCCCCTTTGTATCATGTTCGCTACATATTTTACATTTTTTTCTCAGAATTTACAAGATGATTCTGTAAATACGGCCGTGTCAAGTTGTTGTGGAGTTTTTGCTTGACAAACTCCTTGTGTTGTCGT
>UQOC01000062.1 GCA_900542565.1 uncultured Eubacteriales bacterium
CCTCCGCTGCCCGATCCTCGTGTCTGGTATGAGACCGAGGGACGCGCAACACTGGAAAACATCGTGGCCGACCTCAGTTCCCGCGGGCATCACTCGATGACCGTGCAGGAGGACGGTCACATCCAGCTTGCGGACGGCAGCACATCGGTGCTCCCGGAGTTGCACGGTTTCCCACCTGTTGGATGCTGGGAAAAGCTGAAACAGGTCTTTGCGGGAGATGGGCTGGCCGCCGAGGAAACTTCCGGCAAGCTGGTTCTCTCATGGTGAGGAGGTTTCGCGTATGAAGTCCGGTGTATCTTTACAGCAGATGTTGACCGAAGTAAAGCGGCAGAGCGAGTCCAAGGAGGACTACCTCATTGCCCCCAACCGCCTGCGGATGGAATCCTACGGCAAAGAAATGTTTCTGCACCTGTCGGACGACAGTGGTATCGAGCTGATCGAGCCCATGACCATCACTGGCATCGCCCATCGTCAAATCGGCACGCACCTGCGCATTCCTGCCGCCTACTATGACCGTATGCGGGAGGAACGTCCCGACTTGCTGGCCTACAATGCCAACACATGGTTCAAGCAGGAAAGCAGCCAGCGCATGCTGCGTACCTTGGACGGTTCTGCCCGCGCATATTTGAGCAACCGATATCGTCGCATCGACAATATCGACATTGCCGGGGTGACACTGCCGATTCTCGGCGGGCTGCCTGACATCCGCTTTGAAAGCTGCCAAATCACCGAAAGCCGTATGTACATCAAGGCCGTGAACCCACGCTTGCAGGCGGAGGTTTCCCCCGGCGACATTGTGCAAGCAGGGGTCATTATCAGCAACAGCGAGGTCGGGCTTGGTTCCGTCAGCATTCAGCCGCTGATCTATCGGCTGGTATGCAGCAACGGCATGGTCGTGAATGAAGCCGCAGCCCGTCGCAACCACGTAGGCCGTGTTACCGACAGCGAGGAAAATTTCAGCGTCTACTCGCAAGCAACCTTGGACGCCGAGGACAAAGCCTTTGTCATGAAAATTCAGGACACCGTGCGCGCCGCCGTGGAAGAAGCGCGGTTTTCGCAGGTCGTCGGCAAAATGCAGGAGGCAAAAGCCGCGCAGATGGACACCCATGATGTTCCGGCCATCGTCAAACTTGCCAGCAAAGAGTTTCACATTACCGACAGCGAGAGTACCGGCGTATTGCAGCGGCTGATTGAATCCAACGATCTGACGCTGTATGGCCTGTCCAACGCCGTGACCCGTCACAGTCAGGATGTGGAGAGTTATGACCGCGCCAGTGAACTGGAAAGCATCTCTGATTGGGCAAAAGTCCTGCTGCCGCTGGTTGGCAGCGGGATGATTCTGCACTACCTGTTCCTATGGCATGAGCGCCGCCACGCGGTAGAACTGCATAAAGAAATTTATCACAAGCCAAAATACTAAGGAGGAAAACACCATGATTGCACAATGCCTTTACCAGTCCGACCCGAAGAATCTTGCCAGCATGGGCAGACAACGCCTTGCCTGCCAGCGTGCCGCCCGCAAATTACAGTGGGGCGTACAGAAAGAACGCATCTCCGAGACAAACGAGCCCGTGCCCCTGCTCATGCGCCCCGCTGTAAAGGAGATTTTACAGGATGCCGAGCAACACCGATTTGATGTGCTACTGATTGGCAACCGGGATTCTCTCTGTTGTGATGCCGCCGACATGGAGAGTTTTTTGACTGTACTGAACTCGTTCAACATCCACATCTTTGCCGGCGGTCAGGGCAGCTGTGGCCGGCCAGAGTCCGGCAAGGAGGTCAGGCCATGAACATCTTTCCTGCAATAGACATATACAACGGCTGCGCCGTGCGGCTTTACAAGGGCGACTACGGCAAGATGACCGTATACAGCGACGATCCGGGCAGCTTCGCCGCCTCATTTGAGGAAAAAGGTGCGAAATTTCTCCACATGGTAGATCTGGAAGGCGCCCGCAGCGGTGAAACGCCCAATTTAGAGACGATTCGATCCGTCACCTCATCCACCGGCCTGTTCACTCAGCTGGGCGGAGGCATAAGGTCCCTCAAGACCATAGACGCTTACCGGAACATCGGCGTTGACCGCCTTATACTGGGGACGGCGGCCATAACCCAGCCGGGGTTTGTTTCGGAAGCTATCAAGGAATTCGGCCGGGATGCCATCGCTGTGAGCATTGATATCAAGGGCGATCTTGTGGCCATCAAAGGCTGGACCGAAGTGACCGACATAACATGCGACGATTTCTGCCGCCGTATGGAAGACGCAGGAGTCAGGACCATAATCTGCACGGACATTTCCAAGGACGGGGCCATGAAAGGCACCAACAGAGAGCTATACCGCTCCCTTTCCGAAAAATTCGGTCTGGACATCATAGCTTCCGGCGGAGTTTCTTCTCTCGATGACATCCGCGCACTGGCGGAAATGGATCTGTACGGCGCTATCCTGGGAAAAGCCCTGTATACCGGGGCTGTAGATCTGGCCGAAGCCATAAAGGAGGCAAGCAATGATAACTAAAAGGATAATCCCCTGTCTCGATGTGAAAGACGGCAGGGTCGTAAAAGGAGTGAATTTTCAGGGGCTGTCCGATGTTTCCTCCCCTGTGGAACTGGGAAGATATTATTCGGAAAGCGGCGCCGATGAGCTGGTCTTTTACGACATAACCGCTTCCGCCGAAGGACGGGCCCTGTTCACTGACATACTGACTGAGGTGGCAAGGACCATATTCATCCCTCTGACCGTAGGGGGCGGGATCAATTCCATCGACGATTTTGACCGGGTGCTCAAGTGCGGTGCCGATAAGGTCAGCGTCAACTCAGGCGCCATCAGGAATCCGGGCCTCATTTCAGAGGCGGCGAAAAAATACGGCGACCAGTGCGTGGTCCTTTCGGTGGACGCCAAGCGAGAAGACGGCCATTTCTGCGTCTACGCCAAGGGCGGCCGGGAAAACACCGGCATGGACGCCATCGAATGGATACGCAAAGGAATCTCTCTGGGCGCCGGCGAGATCGTCCTCAACAGCATAGACACCGACGGCGTTAAAGGCGGTTTCGATCTGGAAATGCTCAAAGCCGTCTGCGATATTTCGACGGTCCCTGTCATCGCCTCCGGCGGCGCAGGCTGTATCGAAGATTTTATAACCCTGTTCAAGACCATCCCCGAAGTGGACGCCGGCCTTGCGGCTTCCATCTTCCACTTCGGCGAAGTTAAGATAAGAGACCTGAAAGACGCACTGCGGGCCGCAGATATAAATGTGCGGTAAAGCAGGCGGTGTGTCGCCGGCGTCGGACGGCCGATGGCCGATGGCGGACGGCGGGCGGTTAACCGCCGATGACATGCTGCGGCAGGCAGCAGGCGGTGAGCGGTGAGCAGCAGACGGCGGGCGGTGTGTCGCAGGCGGCGCATTGCGCCCAGCATAGCGGAGCGCTGTTCAGCTGCGGTTGGCTTTTTTTCTGCAAACCCGCCTGTCAGCCAACAAGACATGTCGATATATGTCGAAATATGAGTCCCTATACCAAGATCGTTGGCTTTTTGCATAGCATTTCTTAATTCAGCCTGCAGAAATCGTAGAAACTGATGTCTGCGCAGGCCGAAAGCAGTCAAAAAGCCAACATTGACATTTTTCGACAAGCAAAATCAAGCAAAAGATCAAAATATGTTGGCTATTTCCCCGAACATCCAATAAAACGCCAACATCAACTGAAAGGAGAACTTATGGTAACCATAGATCAGCTTAAATTCGACGACAAGGGTCTGATACCCGCCATCGTCGTAGACTACGACAGCAAAAAAGTCCTCACCCTGGCCTACATGAACAAAGAAAGCCTCAAAATCTCCATGGAAAAAGGACTGACCTGCTTCTGGAGCCGTTCCCGTCAGGAACTATGGCTCAAAGGCGAAACTTCCGGCAATTATCAGCACATTTACAGCATTATTGCCGACTGCGACAGGGACGCGCTGGTAGTGACCGTGACCAAAGACGGCCCGGCCTGCCATCTTGGGACCGATTCATGTTTCAACGATCTGGTATATCTCAACCCGGAAAACGCCGGTTTCACCATGGAAGGTCTGATGGAACTTATCGAGGGCCGCAAGACTGAGAAAAAAGAGGGGTCATATACCACCTACCTCTTTGAAAAAGGTATAGATAAGATCCTGAAGAAAGTCGGCGAAGAATCCACAGAAGTCATCATCGCCGCCAAGGCCGACGACAAAGCCGAAACCATCTATGAGATCTCCGACCTGGCATATCATGTAATGGTGCTGATGATAGAAATGGGCATTTCCATAGACGACATCAAAAAAGAGCTGGCCTCGCGCCATGTTATAGACCACAAAGTCAAACAGGAAAAGATGACCAAATAGACCGGCTGCCAGCGCCACACCAGACGGCCCGGCAATGGACCAGGCAGCATGGGGGGCGGCTTTTAACATACTGTGCAAAAGTAAAATCCTACAACAAAATTGAAAAAATGTTGCAGGATTTTTTATATATTACTGTATTTCCGCCGTGCGGTATATCACTTCTTTTTATCCTTTGTGCCCACAGCCGTATAGGCAAAGCCGCCGAGGAAGCCAAAGCCGGTGATGAGCAGCGCCGCTCCTGCTAAATATGCCAGAGTTGTCTCATCGCATGCCCTCCTGTTTTAGAATGGGTGTATCACTCCAGATTTATATCCAGTTTGCAGAGTTTTTCAAACATCAGCTCATCTTCTGTCGGCGCCTTGGTCCCAGCTTCTATCCGATGGCGTATGTTCATCATACGCTCGTCGGTCATGTTGATGATGTCGGCGCACTGCCGCAGTTCTTCTACGATCTCCTCCTGCATGGCTATCTCCTGCTTGTATTTGAGCTGGTGTTCCAGGCTGGCCCAGAAGTCCATGGCGATGGTCCTGATCTGCACCTCCACCTTCATTTCCCGTTTATGCTCGGCAAAATGGACCGGTATTTTTACTATCAGATGCAGACTCCTGTAGCCGTTAGGTTTGGGAGCGCTTATGTAGTCCTTTCTGCACACAAGCACCACATCGCTCTGCTTGAGCAGCGCTTCCTCGATGGCGTATATATCGTCCACATAGGAGCAGATGACCCTTATACCCGCCACATCGTTTATATGTTTTTCAATATTTTCCACAGAAAACGCAAGATTTTTCCGGCCCAGCTTTTCGCTGATGCTGACGGTCTTTTTGAGCCTGGTATTGATAAAGCTTATGGGATTGCGGCTGTAGCGCACCTTAAATTCCGTGTTGAGCACATCAAACTTGGCTTTGATCTCTTTGAGGGCGCAGGCGTACATCATGCGGAGTTCTTCGTACTCCACCACCGTTCCGATGAGAGAGCGGGCCTTGCTTATCATCATGTCCGCAGCGTCATCGTTCCTGAGGGCCGGATAATCAGACATCAGTCCCTCTACAGTCCCGTTCAGTATCATATCCAGATTTTCCGGGTCAAACCCCATGGCTTCCATATTCTCAATATTCGCCTCCACTCCGGCATTGCCGGGGACAGGGCCTGTAAGATCATTATCGTGCGTTTTTTCTGTCATCTTATTCACCTTTCGTTTTTATGCGTGCTTTCCGGTCCCATGGCACTGGCGCCTGTGGGCCGGAAAGCTCCCTTTCATTTTGTTTGAGAGTTGATATCGTCCCAGCCGAGGCCTTCTGCAAAGTTCAAAAGTTTCGGGAGATTTTTTCCGGATCTCCGGAAATATAGTCCATTACCGTAGATAGAGCCGCTTTTGTCACAGTTTGCTTCAGTTTCATCGTCGTTTCCTTTCTGGTCTTGTTCTAATGATACATTGTATATTTCTTGTTTGTGTGATATCAGTCTACGGGAACGGTGTTTTTAAAATGATAGGAATATGTTTGAAAAATGTTAAAAGCGCGGTTTTCCGCATTTCGGCGGCAAACCGCGCCTTCTGAGGCATGACCGGCGAGGCCGGCCATTACATTTGGTCTTCCTTTGAAAGTTTTTCTATGATGTCAAGCACCTGAGGGGCTATCCTGGCCCTTTCTCTTTTGGTGATACGGACATAGACCGGATAGGCGGCGGCCATCATTGCTATGCCGATGACACCTATTATTATCCCCGGCAGAAACATTGCAGCGGCCCACACCATGGTGCAGCACATGCCGATGCCCATTATCAGGCAGCCGGCCGCGCCCATGACTATAGAAACGATCGTCGATTTTCTGGTGGAACTTTTGTCCAGCTTTCTCAGCAGTTCCAGCTGATCCTCCTCCTGGCTTTCCGGCTGTCCCGTATATTTTTTCTTTATATCCTGCAATTCCTCCTGCAAGCTGGAAGAATAGCTGTATCTGAAAGTATTATTTTCCATCCTTCTCATCCTCTCCTGACTGTAATTTTCTTATATTTTTAGACGCATTCACAGCCATATAAACGCCTGCGGCTATGACTCCCATACACACTGCTCCTCCCTTAAAGCCGGTCATCATATGTCTGAAATGATCGGTATTTTCCGCCGCACTGAACCGGGCCAGCATAGCCGTCTCAAGGGCCAGCATAGAAACCAGGGCAGCAGCCAGGTTGACCCCTTTGGCCGCAGACATGACCGGACTGTTATATCTTCGGTATTTTATCACATTTACTATGGAAAGAGCCGTTATATAAAAGGTATAAAAGGCCATGGCGTATATCATGTTGCCGGTATACTCAAAGCTGTTGCCCTTCGTCAGCACGAGGATCACCATGCCGCCCAGGGCAATGCTCATCAGGGCCAGCAAAATGCCTGACAGACGGTATCGCTTCCATTCTGCTATCATATTTTCCCCAAAGCCGACTTTTCGTGTATATCTGGCCAGCATGAGCCTTATGGCAGAAAGGAAAATATAATATACTGCCAGGGACACGAACCAGGCTGACCCTTCGGTCAGGCCGAGAAATCCGTTCATGCCGGCATACAGCAGATTTATCATCATGGAAAGATGGACTGAGACCGTCGTCCTGAAAGTCACATCGTCAAAATATCTGTCCACATATGGTATCTGCCTGAGCAGCTTCTTGCCGTCTTTTATGACCGGCGGGATCACCTGTATGCAGAATACCGTAAGTCCATAGGCGGAAAACAGATAGGCCGCATAGGCGATGGGCGTGTTTTCTCCTGCGGCTGCAAAAGCGTAGACAAGCAAAGCCCCAGCCGCCAGAACGATGATACATACGGCTGCAGGCCCCGGAAAAAGCAGCTTTTTTATGATCTGCCGCCACTTATCCATTTTGCTTTCTCCTGATCTCTATGGTAAAAACGCTTCCTTTCCCCACCTGGCTTTCTACGGAAATATTTCCGCCTACGATCTCAACCACCCGGCGCACCAGAGCAAGTCCCAGGCCGTTGCCCCGGGTAGCCCTGGAAGTATCCCCCTGGTAAAATTTCTCAAATATATGCTTGCCCGTTTCCCTGTCTATTCCGCAGCCGGTGTCCGCCACTTTTACTATGGCCATGGGACCGCTGGTTTTGAGGGAAACAGATATTTTTCCGCCGTCATCGGTAAATTTAATGGCGTTGGACAGCAGATTGTTCCACACCAGCGGCAGCAGCTGGCCGTCTGCTTCGACCGTCACATCTTCTTCTATGTCGGCTTCTATTTCCAGCTCCTTGGCTTCCCACTGGCTTTCAAAGGAAAGCAGACATTCTCTGAGCTGTTCCCCCAGGTCATAGGAGGACACGGCCGGATATATCTGCTGATAATCTTGCCTTTATTTTGATTGGAAAATATTAAATCTCCGGCGCAGGCTGCGGCCTATCCCAGTATACCCTTGTAGATCTCGTAGTCTTCTTCCTTAAACACATTGAAGACTACTTGCCGGATGGAGCTTTCTTTCTGCAAAAACTCCCTGACGGTCTCCACTGCGATCCGGGCGGCCTTTTCCTGCGGAAAGTGGAATTCGCCTGTGGAGATACAGCAGAAAGCTATACTCTTCAATCCCTTTTCTGAAGCCGTCTCAAGGCAGGACCTGTAGCAGTCTGCCAGCAGGCGGCAATGGGTCTGGGTAAGCGGCCCGTAAACTATAGGGCCGACCGTGTGGATAACATGATCTGACGGCAGATTAAAGGCCGGTGTGATCTTAGCCTTACCTGTCGGTTCCTCATGACCCTGCTCCTCCATTATCCTGCCGCAGGCAAGACGGAGCTGGATACCGCTGTAAGTGTGGATACAGTTGTCGATACAGCCGTGGCAGGGGACATAACAGCCGGTCATGCCGCTGTTGGCCGCGTTGACTATGGCGTCTATCCTGAGGGTGGTTATATCACCTCGCCAAAGATACAGGCGGCTGTCCAGAGGCGACGGCTCAAGATCTGAGCTGTCGGTGATACCCTTTTCCGCCAGAGCTTCCTGTAGATACTCGTCCTGCACCCGCAGAAAATCTTTTCCTGCGGGCCGGGGCGGCCTTATGTTCATCAGGCTGCGGAGCACCCGTTTCTGAGCCTCCGGCGCCTGAGGTATTTCTACTTTCCCAAGTCTTGGATCTTCTTTTACAAGTTCATTGATGAGGTATATTCTTCTTTCCTGCTGATCTATATTTTTATTCCTGTGCAACGCTTATTCTTTCGTTAAAGTGCCTGCCGTTTTCCGCCTCGTCGACCATGGCTATGGCATAGTCAGCATAGCTGATCACGCTCTCTCCTTTGGAGCTCAGAGTCAGCTCCTCGCCGCCCAGGATGTACCTTCCTGTTCTTTCTCCGTCGGACTGAAAATCTCCGGCAGGGCTTATATATGTCCACTTAACATCATTTCTCTTGCGGAGTTCTGAAAGGGCTTTGGCCATAGCTGCTGCCAGCGGCTTGAAAGCGTCAGGGAAGTCAGGCCCATCAGCCACGCAGGCGGTGTGTTCCTTATTTACATACAGGCTCCCGGCTCCGCCTACTACCAGGAGACGGACATCAGTGCCTGACAAAATATCGCACAGGTATTCAAGGGAAGTGCTGTGGAGGGGCAGAGTATCTTCCGTCCAGGCTCCGAAAGCGTCTACTACTACATCGAAGTCTTTAAGATCATCGGCGGTCAGGTCAAAGAGATCTTTTTTGATGACCTTATCTGCTGCCGTCTGATTTTCGCCGCGTACTATGGCCATAACATCTATTCCCCTGTCAACAGCTTCCTTTACGATAAGTCTTCCTGCTTTTCCGTTTGCACATACTACTGCTAATTTCATGATACTACCTCCGTTAATTTTTTTCAATTTGTGTCGTGTGTAAGTTTTGATACAGTCTGCGGGCTGAGCTAATAAGTGCCCGCGCCGCTTGGTTTTGTTATAACTTTTCTTGTTACATTTTGATATTGGCATGGTTTAGTTGTAATGTCAATAGTTACATCTTAATTTTTTTAAAAAATCTCCGCGGCGGATCTTAGGCCCGGCAGGCGGTACAGGCAGGGCTTCGCCCTGCGAATCTGCGTATGACAAAAAAATATTCTCTTTTTTCAAAAATACACCCTTGCCAAGAATCCGAACGAGCTTTGACATTCTCTTTTGTCTATTTTGGCAGCCAAAAGAGAATACCCTTTTCGTCGCACATTCTCTTTTAACGCAAAAATAAGGCTTAGGAGAATCACTTCGGTCGTTTTATAATCTCTTTCAGCAAAAGAGATTCTCAGCAAACCCCAAATCTGAAAAAAGAGAATATTTTTTTGTCATCGGCTGTTAGACCTCATAAATAAAAAGACCGGCAGGTCTTCCAAATGAATGGAACCTGCCGGCAGTATCCGTGCATCATGACTTTTTTCGGCGGTGCAGGGCTAACAGCCGGCCGCCTCCTGTCCAATATATTTCTTTGTATCCTCTATGACATCGGCCATGGTGATAGAAGCCATTTTCCTTTCCATGGCGTTCTGGATCCGATCCAGCTTGTCGTCGAGGATATTGTGGATGTTCCTGCCCACCGGACATTGCTGGTTGGGGTTTTCGTGGAAGTGGAAAAGCTCTCCCTTTTCAACGCAGTCCACGGCCCGGTAAATATCCAGCAGGGTTATGTCCTCCAGAGGCCTGGAAAAAGACGCTCCGCCGCTGCCCCGCTTTACCTGGATCAGTCCGGCATTTTTCAGCTGAGAAAGCAGCTTTCTGATGATGACCGGATTGACATTGACGCTGGCCGCCAGAAAATCGCTGGTTATCTTATGATCTTTTTCAAATGTATCAATACAAGCGAAAATATGTACCGCTATAGTAAATCTGCTTGAAATCTGCATATTCTTCCCTCCTGTCCTGCCTATACATTGTACAGCAGGAATGATGTAATGTCAAACATTACAGCGTTGAGGCGTGCTTGGCAGCCATTTCTGCTGCGCCATGGACAAAATTGCTGCAAACTGATGTTTTTATCAATCCAGAGCGAAAAAAACATATTGACCGCAAGGTCAACAGGTTTGTTGACAAAGATCGCAAAAAATGTTTTTTGTCACGCTCCGCTTGCAGCCTTCCTCTTCGAACTTGTTCAATCCGTTCCAACCGTCCTCTTTGGTCTCGCTCCAGCCTCTTAGTCCTTCCTCCAATTACAAACTATCCCCAATATCCTGCCGGTCGCTATATCTGTCCATCATTCCTGACTATCCAGTGATTTCAGCATCTGCTCCGCTATGGCCATTGACAAAAGCGGCGGTACGGCGTTGCCGATCTCCAGCCTTTTCATACCGTCGGATCCATAAAACTTATAATCGTCCGGAAAGCTCTGGAGTCTTGCGCCCTCTCTGATGGACATGGCCCTGGAATCCCGCGGATGGATACAGCGTGATGAGGACGGGCAGGCAAAATTTCTCGTTATGGTCGTCGACGGCCTGTCCCACCACAGTTTAGCGTAAGTGTTTCCGTATCCGCTCTTTGGCCTGATATCTTCGGGCAGGTCGTTTTTAGACTGACCGTCTTTCAGCGCCTCCATGATCCTGATGAGGTGTTCGCCGTTTTTAGGCGATCTATGCTCGGTCAGCGGCCCGCTCCCGACGGATTGACTGCTGCCTGCCCTTACAAATCTGAGGAACTCATTATAAGGCGCCGTCTCATAATACTCCCTGGCTTCCCCGCTTTTCAATGAAGGCAGGTCGCCCAGGGCGTCCTTTAATGTGACATATGGCCTGAGCCCGTCTCCGTGGGTAGGTTCCGGATACGAAAAATGATTTTCTCCCCTGAACCCTACCAGGATCACTCTGGCCCGCCGCTGCGGCACGCCGAAATCCACTGCGTCAAGTACAGCGTATTTGAGAGCGTAGCCCAGTTCTTCAAATTCGTCCTGCACCTGTTTAAAAAGCCGGCCCCTGTCCATGCTCAATAGGCCTGTAACATTTTCGTACACAAAGGCCCGCGGTTTCAGGATGCCTAATATCCTCTTGTATTCCATAAAAAGATTGGCTCTCTTGTCGAGCCTGCGCTTTCCAAGGGTGGAATAAGACTGGCACGGCGGACCGCCTACTACTAAATCTATCTCCTGCCCTTCCAGCACAGATTCGAGCATTTCAGCCGTCAGCTCGCCTATATCCCGGTTGAGCATTTTTACATGAGGATGGTTGAGTGAATAAGCAGTCGCTATGTCTTTTTCGATCTCGTTGGCGGCAATTATCCTGAACCGGTCGATGGCGGCGAACCCGTAGCTGAGACCGCCCACTCCGGCGAAAAGGTCTATGATATTATATTTTTTCCTGATTGGTCCAGTCACTTCGATCATTCTCCACAGTTTTCTCGGAAATATAGTATACCACAAACAGCGGCCGGTGTCGAGAAACGGCCGGTGCCGGGCCGTGTCAAGTTGTTGTGGAGTTTTTGCTTGACAAACTCTGTAGGTTTTTGC
>UQOC01000063.1 GCA_900542565.1 uncultured Eubacteriales bacterium
TATCAAATTTCTACCATATCTTTCAGCAGAGATTTGGAGAAACGCCGCAAGCAGTTCGAGTATTGCTTCAAAACAATTAGAAATTCAGTTATATTCATGTTCAGCTTTTGCATGGGTGTCCTCCTTCCGCTTTCGTCTGGTTGTTGCATACTTGTCCATAGGCATTCGACCTCCTTAAAATTTTTATATCCCTGCCACAAGGACGGGGATATGTAAGCACAGCCATTCCATACGGTTCCACACTTTCCCAAAGCGGCGTTGTCACTGCCTATGCTGTGCATAGATTAAGCAATGGGTGTGCTCGTATCATGGCGGCACTGTCCGTTGCGGCAGGTATCCCTCCGGCGGCTGCTGTGAAGTTGTCAAGGTACAGACGGGCAGACTTGCCCCCTACCTTACAGCCCGTGCGGATAGCCGATTTTGGACACTGTGTTCTGATTTTTTGAAAAAGAAAAGCACCTGCATATATCCGTTCTTTTCTCGGATAGTTGCAAGTGCTTGCCATCAGATAAATCCGTATTCAGTTGTATATGTTCTCTAACAGAAGTTCACATCGGCAAAGCTGCCGCAGGTCTTGACTACTCCCACAACGAAAAAAAGCACCAACAAAGCCAAACCTATGGCAAGCAGCGCTCCATGAATATCCTGTATGACCGACCATATACCCCCGCCGCGGAACTCTTCCGGAGATTGAGTAAGTAGCCGCCAGACTTCTGACAGTTTGCTGTTCCAGCTTTCCAGCGAATTCTGCAAATTTTGCACTACCCAGTTGTCGGACACATGTCTTTCCTCCTTTCTTTCCCATTTCTGTTCGTCATACCCTATCACCTCCTTCTGGGCAAAATAAAAAGCTGACCGGTTTCCCAATCAGCGTCGGATTACTATGTTTACAGGCTTAGAAGACGATCTGTTTTGATAGAATATGCATACGCTTCCAGATCAATCTTGCGTAGATATTTAAGGGGTAAGATCTTATTGCCAAGATACTTATCCTCTTTGTAATCAGCACAGTTTTCAATTCTTTCAAAAGGCACATTTTTCAGCAGGCAAGCCATAGTGTACATAATCTTTACTGCACGGATAGCCGCTATTTCCGCAGAATAATTCTCTGCATAAATATGACTTCTCAAACTTCGTATGCCATTTACATACAAAGGATACTCATCCGTAAGGACTTTGCCTCTGGAAGCAATGCAGTACGCTGTATCAAAAGTATCCTGCATGACATCTGCAATGCTGCCTATATTTCCTCTATATGACATTTCCTGCTCTGCAACATGTTTGTAAGTGTCAGACATTTCATCAAAGTTGTCAAAATGATCAATCAGAATACTGACATCATACATTTGCTTCATAATTTCCATATCCTTTCCTACATTCAGCGGTATTCCCGTCGTATGTGGAGCGAAAGCGGTCAATTTATCTCCCAGAATACAGTTAACGCTCGGTATTTGTACACGCAGATTTTCACCCTCGCTCAAAAGCAGCTCGCTTTTTATTTCTTTTTCAATAATATTGGTATAAGGGCTATTTTCAAATACCACATCTAACAAAATATAAATATCTTTGCCACTAATGGGAGAGGTGTAAGTAAATTTGAAATGTCTTTTTTCTATTTGATTCCTGCCTACTCTTATCTGCTCCTCTTGTTTATGGAATGGAAAAATTTTTCCCGCTGCGTCGATGTACCGTTCAATAGGAGTTCCCGGCTTTACGATAATATCTATATCTGTAGATAATCTCCCTGGATGTTCAAAAAGAAGCATCAGACAGGTCCCACCTTTGAATATAAACGGCATATTTACTTTGCACAAAGCTTCCAAAAGTCCAAACGCATGAAGTGTTCTTTCTAAAAGCTGCGGATCCCGCTTGCTTTTTTCCTGTAGTAAAAGAATGTAGTTTTTGTCATAATTTTCCTTTGTGATCATTTTTCTGCCCCAGTCTTAACATAACATCTGTCTTTTCTTTGATAAAAGTGCGCATTTCCCTTTCCACCGAGCGTCTCCGTGCATAGCGGAAAAGCCTGCTTTCATCGACGATATAGTTTTCGAACGCATTTTCAAATACCGTCTGTAGTTCTGCCTTGTCGAAAGTGCTTCCGATTATTTCATCGTTCATCGTATCGACAAGCAGCTTTTCAAGATCTGTATGCCAGAATTCCGTTCTGCCTTTTGGCGCTTCAGAAGGAAGTTTATCGATTACAATCATATCATCCGTCATATAACGATGGAATAATTCCAGTGTCGGATCAATGAAAACTTTTCTCTCATATTTCTCGTTTAGTTCCTCAAACACAAAATCCTGCAAATCTGCTTCGATTGACAGGAAAATAATGTTGTGCGCAATCTGATGATTAAGAAATTCATTAAGCTGTACCAACTCAAAGATTCTAAAGTCAAGATATTCGTGCTTTTTTCGTATAAAGGTAGCTAAATTATTTGCTAACTCACTATATTCATGCGAATAAAGGCGCAAGTTTTTTTTGCAAACACAATAGGCATTACGGCCAACTCTGCCAATTTCTTCTGATTGCAGCAGCTTTTGTAATCTTGCTTTGAAATTCGATTCAGTCAAATCCGGTTCCACACTTTTCATCGCCAAAAATAATTCATCGCGGTCAAAATAATTTGCTTTCGATAAACGATCCCAATTTATTTCTCTGTTCATTATTCATCACCTCATTTTATCAAATCGGCAATATATCTATAATTTTGCCGATTTGCTAATTAAAATATATTCCATACTTTCATATTTGTCAATTCATATTTTTCCATATCCATATTAAACTATGTATCAGGCAGCCTGCTGCTGCCTTTCGCTCTTCAGCCCGTAATCAGCTCCAGTATCTCCTTTGTAAAAGTGATGACAACGCCGCCAGCCAAGGTAAGAAATCCATTTGCACGCTGTGAAGGATCATGAGATTTTAACGACAAACCAATCTGCACGATACCAAAGCCGAGCAAAATCAACCCGATTGCTCGAATCAAAGCAAAAATAAAAGTCGATAAGTTGTTAATCACTGCCAACGGATCACTGGCTGCACATACAATTCCCGTCCCCAAAGTCATCGTAAACACAATCGCCACATAGATTATCACCATAAACCTCAACAAATAGCGTTCCCTTTTCTTCTTCATTGCGATTTTCCCTCCTCCTCATCCTCCGGCTCTTTTTTACTTCTTTCTTTCATCATTGTGTTTTCTTTTTTCACATCTGCACCTCCTGAAAATTGGCATAAAAAAACCACTTCAAAAATTGAAGTGGCTATGTAATGGTTCCCTGTTTTATTCTAACACTTTGTTCATATTCAACTATTTAGCCAGTTTGAGGATCAGCTCATCAACAGCGTCAGTGTATTTTCCCTCCCGTATAAGGCTGTTTTTTAATTCCACTAAAGCTCTTAAGAGAATGCTTTTTTCATCGTAAGTGAGATATACCGCGTCTTTATTTTTCTTACCGAACATTTGTCACGCCTCCTTTTTTTAATCATAAAACAAAATGATAACTTATGCGAATATGCGATTTTACCATTTACAAAATATAAAAAGATGAAAAATCTTGATATCAAACGAATCAATATGCTATTTGGGGGTGGATTTCAGGCGTTTTGGGAAAAACCTGTTAACCCCCAAAAAGAAACGCTACGCAAACTTTTCGTTCTTTTTCGGAAAAATGAAGCGAAGTTTAAAAACGCATTTGGGACAGCGTTTTGTCCCAACCGTTGTCCCAAAAAATCCCCCAAATCACCCTGTTATTTGCGCTAAATTATGATAATCTGCGAATTTCTCCCAAACGCAAAAAACCCTTGAAAAATCAGGATCAAACGCCGTTTTTCAAGGGTTCTCGTCTTTGCTCTGTTTATCTCATCTGTTTTGCTACTTCTTAGCGGCTGCTGCCTGCTGGGCTGCTACTTCGGCTGCAAAATCTTCTTCTTTCTTTTCGATCCCTTCGCCTACTTCGTATCTTACCATTTCAACCACAGTCATCGGCTTGCCGATCTCTTTGGCAACGCTTTCCACATACTGAGCGACTGTCATATCGCTGTTCTTTACGAACTTCTGATCTACCAGACATACTTCCTTGAGTATTGCCTTGATCTTGCCCGGAATTATCCTTTCCAGCAGTTCTTCCGGCTTTCCTTCGTTGAGAAGCTGCTGTCTTGCGATCTCAGTTTCTGATTCAAGCCAGCCCGGATCAACCTGTTCATCGTTTACGAACTTAGGGCTCATGGAAGCCACCTGCATGGCCACATCTTTGGCGCATGTTTCGATCTCGTCAGCGGAAGCATCAGTCTTGATACCTACCACTACGCCAATCTTTCCGCCACCGTGGATATAGCTGGTGTATACCACGCCCGGAGTGTTCAGCTTGTGGAATCTCCTGATGTTGAGGTTTTCGCCGATCTTTGCGATCTTGCTCTTGAGAGCGTCCTCAACGGTTCCTTCGTCTTCAAAATACATTGATCTGAAGGCTTCCATGTCATCGTTTTCGGCGTTGAGGGCCATCTCGGCCAGTTTGTCAACAAACTGAACAAATTCTTCGTTCTTGGCGACAAAGTCGGTCTCAGAGTTGACTTCAACGATAGAAGCCACATCATGGTCAGGAGTCATCGCAACCTTTACAAGTCCTTCCGCAGCGATCCTTCCTGCCTTCTTGGCCGCTTTTGCCAGGCCTTTTTCTCTCAGCAGTTCGATAGCCTTTTCTATATCTCCGTCAGTTTCTACCAGAGCTTTCTTGCAGTCCATCATTCCGGCTCCGGTTCTTTCTCTCAGTTCTTTTACCAATTGAGCAGTTACTGCCATTTTAATTCTCCTCCTGAAAAATATATTGGCTTATTCGTCAGCCTCTTGTGTTTCTTCTGCGTCTTCTGCTTCAACAGCTTCATCTTCGGCTTCAGGAGCCTGAGCGTCAGCAGTTTCTTCCGCTCCGTCTGTTCCTTCGTCAAAGCTTTCGCCCTGATTTGCTTCGATAACAGCGTCAGCCATTCTGGCTGCTATGAGCTTAACGGCTCTGATAGCATCATCGTTGGCCGGGATAACATAATCCACATCGTCAGGATCGCAGTTGGTATCTACGATTCCTACAACAGGAATTCCCAGTATCCTTGCTTCTCTTACGGCGATTCTTTCTTTCTTAGGGTCAACTACAAAAATTGCTCCCGGCATTTCAGGCATGTCCTTGATGCCTCCGAGGAATTTTTCCAGTTTTTCCATTTCAAGTCTGAGTTTAACTACTTCCTTCTTAGCCAGCTTGCCAAAAGTCCCGTCCTCTTCCATTGTGTGCAGGTCGGCCAGTCTCTTGATCCTCTGGGCAATGGTCTTGTGGTTGGTCAGCATTCCGCCCAGCCATCTTTCGCTTACATAGTATTCGCCGCATCTTTTAGCTTCATCGGCGATAGCCTGCTGAGCCTGCTTCTTTGTGCCTACGAAAAGGATAGGTTTGCCTGCTTCGGCAACGCTTCTTACAAAGTCATAAGCCTCTTCGATCTTCTTTACTGTCTTCTGCAGGTCTATGATATAGATCCCGTTTCTTTCGGTAAAGATATAAGGAGCCATCTTAGGGTTCCATCTTCTTGTCTGGTGTCCGAAATGAACGCCTGCTTCCAAAAGCTGTTTCATTGAAATTACTGCCATTTTTGTTTCCTCCTGGTTTTCTTTCTTCCATTCCTTTCAAATAACCGCTTGCTGTGCAGTCTGCGGCTGGGCCGTGATCCTGCGGCGCACCCTTATATCAGGGAACTGCGGCAACCATTTACAGGAATGTGTTATTTGGATTTGTCTGTGCTCCGGCAGACGGAGCCACTTAATCACTATACAACAAAACCCTTGCAGTTGCAAGGGTTTTTTGGCATTATACCTACTTTTTTTCAAATAATGTCGCTGCGGCATCCGGCCTAAATACGGTTCAGGACATATTCAATATGTTCTGACATGTCAGCCATGATCGGACAAAGTTCTCCGCACAGGCAATAGCACATGGCAGCTTGGATCATTTCTGCCATTGCGCAGTACAGCAGCCTTATCCTCCTGCGAAAGTCCCGTGCAGGATCACAGCTGCCGCAGGCGTTTTTCATGGCCGATACGGTGCTGCTGAGGATCCGCCCTGTTTTCCTGATGTGGCCTGACACATCTTTTGGACAGTTGGATATACAGGCACAGCAGCATAATACATCGTCAAGTCTGCGCATATCCTTCTCTGACTCTGACCGTATGCAACAGGCCAGATCCAGCGTACATCTGTCATCGGTATAGCACGGCACATCTTCCGCCATCCGGGCAGCGGCCTGCTGCATCGGCATCATGAGTCTGATAAAATTCCCTGATATGCTGCCGTCACACTTGGCGCATGATATACGGCAGACCATTTCTTCCAGTATGCAGATATATTGTTTTGTATATTCCGCGGCGGCTTCCATAGAGGCGCAGCCGGCACAACATATTTTTTTCATTATAAAACCTCCCATAAGCACCATATGCCCACAGGAGGTTTGTTGTTACAACCCCATTTTTTTCATCCGGCTTACGAGATCCACATAAAACTCTCTCACATCAAATCCCGGTATGTTTTCCCTGTTCAGATCTATCATATCTCCATGGGATATGCCCCGTTTTCCATCGGTTTCCAGAAAAATATAATCATCCCCCCATCTGAACGAACTTTCTGCCACCAGTCCGTCATTGGGGCCATCAAAATATTTTACCAGGTTATATGTAAAGTTAAGGGGAAATTTACCTCCGGCAGCCTTGTTCAGCCGTGAACCTACGCTCATGCACCATACGCCGCCGGGCTGAGGCATTCTGCTGTCCCGGTCTTTACAGACGCCTGCCGTCAGGTCTCTGACAGCAGCCATAAAATCGGGGGCTTGGTCTCCCAGTTTTTTCATCGTGCCGTCATATGCAGATGCGATCTTTTGCTGCGCCTGTACGGGAAGTTTTTCCAAGAGATATTCGGCAAACTTACATCCCCGGTGCGGTGTATTTATTGTAACGATCGAACCTATCATATCTTCTATACCGCAGAAAGCTGCTGCATATCTGATATCAAGTCCGCCTTTGGAATGAGCTATAACATTCACTTTTCCGCATCCTGTTTCCTGGACGATCTGCCTTATACGCACAGCCAGCTGTCTGCCGCTTTCGGCTACCGATGCCGCAGATTCCTGATTGCCAAAATATACTGTTGCTCCGTTTTCCGTCAGCTCACGGGGTATCCTGCCCCAATAATTAAGGAATCTGTAGTCTCTGAAGAATACTCCATGTACCATCAGCAGAGGATATTTAGTCTTGCATACCTGCTCATGGCGCCTGGCCTTATTCAGGGCCAGTTTTTGCCGTTCAAAGGACACTTCTTGGGAAACGGTTTTTATTATCACGATGAGCGCCGCCATGTTGGCTACCGGTATCATCCCTACCAGCGCACCTATGATGCGTATCTTTATCCCCAGCTGTACGGACGAACAATAGACCAGTATGATCCCTGTCCAGAAGACGATGAACTCTATGACCGCAACAGCCACTACTGCTGCCAGCCATGCCTGCCAGGGCATATCGGCAGCAAAGAGCAGTACAGCGGCCGCTGCCGTAAACAATGTAACGGATATCAGGAATATTTTCAGCAGGATAGTTCCTGCACTGCATATTTTAAGCCGGGTTTGGGTGTTCATCTTGTCAGGCCCCTTTCATGCTTTTTAGAAGTGAGTATTATCCCGCATATTCCGGTACGGTTTTACGGTTTCAGGTGAACGGTCATTTCTTCGCCATACCGCACTTCCATTCAGATCATAGTTTTATTCTATCACCGTTCATCCAGGAAAGAAAGCGTCTTTTGCTCCAGCAGGTTCTTGAGGTTTTGCTCCAGCGGGTTCTTGAGGTGCTCCAGCAGGTTCTTGAGTCCGTTCCGGCGGGACTTGGCCCTTCCCATACCGCCATATCCGCATGGCTCATCTTTCAGCAAGACGGTCATGCCGCCGCCGCATGCGCACCCCGTCTTCAGCGGGTCTGTCAATATCCCGCTGCAAAATAAATAAAAGTCCTTGCAAATCTGCAAAGTTTATGGTAAATTATTATAGCGAAAATAAATAGCCGGTGTGGAGGATTGACCGAGTGGCTAAGGAGCTTGATTGGAAATCAAGTAAGGCGGCAACGCCCCGTGGGTTCGAGTCCCATGTCCTCCGCCAGAAACATAAAAGCAGGCAAAAGCCTGCTTTTATGTTTCTGGCGGAAATACAAAAATCCATGCTGCAAAAATGAACGGCAAAGCCCGTCAGCCGATACGGCCCACAAGCAGTAACAATGGCAAGGGCCTGCAGCTTTCCCGTCTGTTTTTTCTTGACACCCTGCATGACCCATGATATACTCCCTTTGACTGGATGAAGAAAGCGGGAGAGCGCGTCATCGCCGCCGAAGGTGCAAAACTCTCAGGCAACAGGACCGTTTTCTGACAGACCTCTGGAAAGAGCCCGAAAAACATGTGTGCTCCAAAGCCTTGTTTTTCAGGCCGCCCATGAAGCAACCCGTCCTGCGGGAGGACCGCTTTCCTCCTTGAACAGGCCGCAGCACACCAGACTGCGTCACTGCGAAAGCCAGCTGCCTCCCAGATGGAGAATCTTTCAGGCAAAAAGACAGAGCGCATATTTTTGATGCGCTTTTTTTGCTGCCATAAAAGCAGCACCATTAAAGACCATCAGATCAAGAACATGAACAACTGGTAAAAAGGAGATAAACATGTCAGAAATGCTGCTCTTGTCATTTGAAATAGTCGGTACCATAGCTTTTGCCGTATCGGGAGCCCTGTTGGGGCTTGAAAAGCAGATGGATATACTCGGCATCTCGATCCTGGGCCTTACCACCGCAGTAGGCGGCGGAGTCATAAGAGATCTGATCCTGGGTCTCACGCCGCCCATGACTTTCAGAAATCCTCTCTACGCCATCATCGCCATCGGTGTTTCCATCCTGGTATTTATCATCGCAAGAAAACGATCCGTTTTCCAGGGAAAATGGTACGAGACAGTCATGCTCATAATGGATTCCATCGGTCTTGGAGTGTTCACCGTGGTAGGTATAAACACGGCCTATTCTCAGGACGGAGAATACAATATTTTCTTGCTGGTATTTGTTGGAGTGGTGACCGGAGTGGGCGGCGGAGTCATCAGAGATATGATGGCAGGAGACCGGCCATACATATTTGTCAAACACTTTTATGCCAGTGCTTCTATCATCGGAGCCCTTGCCTGCGTAGCCGCATGGCATTATATCGGCAGCATAACTTCCATGTTTGTCGGTACAGCGGTAGTCATAGTCCTCCGTCTGTGCGCAGCCCGTTTCCGCTGGAGCCTTCCGAAATGACAATGCATAGCGCCGCATAGGCTTATACACTTTTCAAGAACTGCACAAATTTTGTGCAGTTTTTTATTTTTGTACATATGAATATTTTTGTTTGAAAGATAAAATATTAAGATAGAAAAATAGGAGGTATATATAATGGCAAAAAATCTAGCACACATTGCTGAGAGAAAAGCTTTTGGAATGGCTCTTAATTCCCTGATAGAAAAAGGGCGCAAAGGTGATTTCGCCGCAGAAGCATTAGCTCTCATTGACAAGATAGAAAAGATCTTAGGCAGTTCATGGCAAAGTTCATCATATGAAATGCTCAGAAATATTGCCCATTCCCCTGACAGCAAGTGGGCCCGCTATGCAAACAGGATCGTAAAAGAAGTCGATCCGCATATCTTAAAGACCTTTCTGCTGAACGCCGGATACGAGGCAGGATTCAGAGGATACAAAACTTCTCTCGAAATGGAAGAAAAATATGGAAAGCAAAAAACCGTGTCCGGCGGTTGATTACGGTAAATCCCGCTTTATCGAATAGAAACAAACGGCGTGACCGGGAAAGGTCACGCCGTTTGCGTATGCAGAGGGTTTTCTTATTCGCCGCCGGAATCTCCGCCGTTCTCCGAGGCTTCGGTAGTGGAAGGCTCGGAAGTGGATGGCGTGGTAGGCGGTGTGGTAGACGGTGCCGTGGGTGTGGTGGCAGGTTCGGTAGAGGGGGCGGTGGATGGCGTTGTGGGTACGGTCGTAGGTTCTGTCGGCTCTTCGACCCGCGCGACAACCTTGTTCACGGTCTTGTACCGGGAATTGGCGACAAAATCCTTGGAGATCAGCACGCCGGTGGCCTTGTTGTACTTACTCTTGTATGTCTTGACCAGATATCCGGTGGTGCCTTCCTCAATCACGTCCCCGTCCTTGTAGCCCTCGGGATTGTCGGACTTGAAGTCCTTATATTCCGTTTCGGGCTTGTAGGTCTCGGAAATGACGTAGCTCATTTCAACGTAGTAGTCCTTCTCGTCGGTGCCGAGAATCTGCACATTGACATAGCCGCCGCTGACGCTTGCTTCGAGCTTGATGGGGTAATTGGTGTTGTTGCGGAACTTGAAATCAGGGGAGCGCCAGCTGACGGTGGCGTCCATGCCATAATTGATATAGTTCACGGGGAAGCCGTGGTTGGTGCGGGAGACGATTTCCAGATCGGCAAGCAAGGCGCTGCAATACAGCGTGGAGGAAACCTGACAGATGCCGCCGCCCACCTGGTTTACCAGATCGTCGCCGGAGTAGGCAGGGGCGGACTTGTAGCCCTTCCCGGTGGTGCGCTCGCCCAAAGTGTCGTTGAAGGAGAAGGTCTCACCGGGGTTCAGCACAACGCCGTTCAGCGCCTTACAGGCCAACTCCAGATTGGCGGTGCGGTTGGCGTTGTTGGAGTGGGGCGTGCTGGTGCTGCCCAGAACGTCCCGGAAGAAGACATCGTCGTCCAGAATTTCCGGGGCGACATATTCCATGGGAATGCGGACGACCTCGCCGTACTGCGCCGCGCTGATCTGCTTCTGCGCCTGCACCATGTCAAACTCGTAGCCGTAGGAGCCGGGGACGGCCTTGAAGGTCTGCATGTTGACGGTGGCATCCACGGGCTTTACGCAGACTTCGTCGTAAACTTTCTGCAAATCCACAGCATCCGGCTCGCCTTCGGCCTGTGCGCCCTTCGCCTCCACGGCAAAGACGTTCATGCTGTAGGCGTCCAGAATCTGGTTGAACAGGTCATCTACGTTGAAATTCACGCCGGGAGTCCCCATTGTGACGACCAGCGTCAGCTGGGGGGCGCGGTCTTCGTCAAATTTGTCCGTCGCAAGCTCGGGAACGTCGCCTTCCAGGGCGTAGGTGGTCTGGGTCAGCAGACTGCCGGCGGTTCCGGCGTAGTCCTCCAGAACGCCCTTGATGCCGTGGTACGCGCCGTAGACCTTTGTGATGCAGTCTGCGTCGAGCGCAGTGCGGATGCAGCCGTAGGCGCTGGAATTGATGACAGAGGACGGTCCGCCGGACTGGCCGATGATCAGAGCGCCCTTCAAAGCTTCAGACATAATAAATTACCTCCATATGCGTATTAGAGTATGTTGAACAAAACAAAATATATCACATCACGCGGAAATTGTAAATTCGTCTATTGCAAAAATAACTGAAATTTGCTAGAATTCTTCGTGGAATATGAATAAACTAAGGAGATGTCATTATGCCTCTGGTTACTTCTACCGAAATGTTCAAGAAAGCTTATGACGGCGGCTACGCCATCGGTGCTTTCAACGTCAACAACATGGAAATCGTTCAGGGCATCACCGAGGCCTGCC
>UQOC01000064.1 GCA_900542565.1 uncultured Eubacteriales bacterium
AATGTTCTCTGCTTCTTTTTTTATTCAGTTGTAACATATCTATTGTAAACCTACATAAGTTTGGGGCTCACATTAAATTAATAAGTTTGGGGCTCACATTAAATTAAGTTTGGGGCTCACATTAAATTATGACTGTGGCATAAAGCTTACAGCAGCAATATTTTTACATATTATTTAATCGGCAAAATTTGTTTTTTAGGAGAGGTGCTCTGTGCCTGTCACAAGATAAATATAATATGCTCTAAAAAGGTTGACCTCCTAACGAATCAATTCTGATTTATTTACATATATCGCCTTTAAATGATGATACGCCTAACTTTTCCTTGCATTTCAGCCAGTTTCCGTATAAAATATTGAACGATACTGACATGACATAAGGAGGAAAAATGGAATTTATCGCTAATATGATCAGCAGCATAAGCGGGTATATGTACAGTTATGTTCTGATCGTGCTTCTGATTGCAGCCGGCATTTACTTCTCTTTCAGGACAAAATTCGTGCAGATACGCATGCTGAAAGAATCTATCAAAGTTATTTCTGAGCCAAAAAAGGATAAGGACTCGATCTCCTCTTTCCAGGCTCTGATGGTTTCCACCGCTTCAAGAGTAGGCACCGGCAACATAGTCGGCGTTACGGGCGCCATCATCGCAGGCGGTCCGGGAGCCGTATTCTGGATGTGGCTCATAGCAGTCCTTGGAGGTGCTTCAGCCTTTGTTGAGTCCACCCTGGCTCAGATATATAAGAAAAAAGGCACAGACGGTTCTTACGGTGGTCCTGCATATTACATAAAGCAGGCTCTGAAAGCCCCTGCCCTGGGCGGTATCTTCGCATTGTTCCTGATACTGACATACATGGGCGGGTTCAACGCCCTGGCATCTTTTAACCTGACGGACTTTGTCAAGGCATATGTTCCGTCTGATAATGCAACACTTTATATCGGCGCCATAGTGGCAGTCCTTTCTGCTGTTGTGATCTTTGGCGGAGGAAAGCGCATTTCAAAGGCAACTCAGGTCATAGTACCTATCATGGCAATCGCTTATATAGGTGTTGCGCTGATAACCATAATCCTCAATATAGGTACGTTCCCTGCCGTGATCGGAAGCATTTTCAAAGGTGCTTTCAATTTTTCATCGGTGGCCGGAGGCATATTCGGAGCTACCATAATGAACGGCATTAAAAGAGGGCTCTACTCCAACGAAGCCGGTATAGGTTCGGCTCCCAATGCTGCCGCTTCTGCCGATGTTTCCCACCCTGTCAAGCAGGGACTCGTACAGATGCTTTCCGTATTCATAGACACTCTGCTGATCTGTTCCTCCACAGCCTTTATGGTGCTGTGTGCCGGAGTTGATCCTGCAGGATATGTGGATGAAACCGGAAATGCCCTCAGTGCGGCTTATATCCAGGACTCCCTCGGTGTCAATTTCGGCGCCTTCGGTGGATATTTCATCACTGCTGCTCTGGCGTTGTTTGCATATACCACTTTGGTAGGCAATTATTTCTATGCAGAAATGAACATCAGCTACATATACAAAAATGCCTTGGGCAATAAAGCTTTCATGTTCTGCTACAGACTCCTGGCAGTGGCCATAATCTTTGTAGGCGCCCAGTTCAGCGCAGGCCTTGCATGGGATACGGCAGATGTGCTGATGGGATGTATGGCCCTCATCAATGTTCCTGTGTGTATAATACTTGGCAATACAGCTTTTAAAGCGCTGCGCGATTATAACGCCAAGAAAAAAGCCGGCCGGCCTCTTGATTTTAAGGCAGCCGACATAGGCGTAAAAGATACGGATTACTGGCAATGATCCACAGCAAAGTACGGATCTGCATCAGCCCGGCGGGTCAGTTCATGCAAGGCTCTGCCTGCATACATATATTCGCCTGTTCTCATCGACACACTGGGTCCATTTGATCAGCCCGGCTTTGCCGTCACGCAATTCTACACATGTTATCCCGTTTGGATGTACGCAGGAACCGGTATTGATATAATTTACCGTTCCTGCTTTTTTCATGGCCGGTCTGTGAGTATGGCCTGAAATGACATTGATTTTGTTTCTTTCCGCCCAGTCCATAAGACGCTTTTCCACGGCGCTGCCTTTTTTGTAATTCCTTGCAGCGCTGGTAGGGTCTTTGAAGCCTGACAGCTCCAAAGGCCTCCACAGATAGCGCACCATAAAGCGGGCCAGGGGCCAGAGCTTATCGTTGAAAAAATCTGCCTGGTGGCCGTGGATGGCGAAAAGTTCATGGTTTTCCGGGAGGTGTATGATGACCGCTTCCCGGCATGGACATGGATGCAAACCGTAACCCATGGCCGGCGGCCATCCTTTTTTCAGTTTTACCTTATCGTGATTGCCGGCTATCATATGCAGTCTGCCGGATGCGGCAAACCGGCGCAGGCTGCGGAAAATATCTCCATGCACTTCTGATATGCGCTGGAAGCTCCGGTTTTCCCACAGCTCATCTCCGTCTCCCACCTCCACATATGTGAAACCGTTTATCCAGTAATAGTCCAGGGCTGCCTGATACAGTATCTTATTGTGGAGGAAACTGTCGCTCCAGCTTCCGTCGCCCCTGTGGCAATCACTAAAAAACACTATCCGGGTCTGTTCTGAACCATCGATGATACCGGCCGTTTTGACCGCCTTGTTTATCCGTCTGTCATAATAGCCCATCACCTTCACCTGCTTTTATAGGTTCGCTTTCTATTTTATGCTGTTTAAATACCAATGGTGCATGTAATATGCCGGAGTCTGATTCGTTGACAAAAAAACAAAAAATGTCAATAAAATCTCCGATTCCATTGACATTTTTCTTGATTTTGTGGGTTTCTGTCAATTTCCGGCCCGCTCAAGGCCGGAAATTCCCATTCTATACATTTTTTGACAAGATCCGAAATTTCTCCGGATTTTGTCAGCCGGGCTGGTCTTACAGCCGCATATCATCCCTCATCTGGGATCATTTGATGATGGTGCACACGGTATCTCCGCCGCAGCCTGCTGCATTTCCTTCGTCAGTATCAAGATGTACTTCTCTTTCGTGCTTTGATCCGGCTCTTACAAGAACATTATTAAATACCAGGCCTCTTTCGCCTTCGATCTTGATGCTCACCATGTCGCCGTCTTTAACTCCTGCTTCAGCAGCCTGCTCGTCGTTGAGGTGAACATGCCTCAGTGCAACGATAACGCCGTGGTCGATCTCAACTTCACCGCAAGGTCCGATAAGCTTGCATCCCGGAGTTCCTTCCAGTTTGCCGGACTCCCTTACAGGAGCAGAAATACCTATGGTCCTGGCATCAGTCATGGCCAGCTCTACCTGTGTTTCTTTTCTGGCAGGTCCCAGTACTCTGATCCCTTTGAGAGTTCTCTTTGGTCCAACGATGTCAACCTTTTCTTCGCAGGCAAACTGTCCCGGCTGTACCAGCGGTTTGGTCGGGGTCAGCTGATGTCCCTTGCCGAAAAGGATCTCGATGTGTTCTTCACTGAGGTGAAGGTGCTTGTTGGATATTCCGATTTTTACTTCATAAGCCATTTGTATGTATCTCCTTTTTTTAATTGATAACTTTTTTAGCCTTCCAGATAGCTTATATATGGAAGGTTCCTGTATTTCTGGTCATAATCCAGACCGTAGCCGATGACAAAGAGATTTTCTATGGAAAACCCCACATAATCGGCCTCTATATCCACCGTACGCCTGGACGGCTTGTCCAGCAGGGTGCATATCCTGATACTCTTCGGGTTCCTGTCGGCAAGATGTTCCTTAAGGTATTTGAGAGTAGTTCCCGTATCCACTATGTCCTCGATAATGAGTACATTCTTGCCGTAAATATCACCTTCAAGATCTTTTTTTATGCTCACAAGACCGGTTGAAGTGGTTCCCGAACCGTAGCTGGAAGCCACTATAAAGTCGATCTCCGTATCGTTTGTGATATTCTTCATCAGGTCCGCCATCCATACCACAGCGCCTCGGAGAGTTCCGATAAGGTAAAGGGATTCTCCGGCATAATCATCTGAAATCTGTTTGCCCAGCTGGGCGGCTCTTTCTTCTATCTGCTCTCTGGTGAACAGGACCTTGGCCGATGCGGCGATGTTATCACTCATTTTTTTCCTCCTGATCTACTGTAAATGATACTCCGTCAACTATATCTTCTTTTCTGAACCTGCCTGAAAGATCTTCCGCCGGCTCTTCCTGACGGTACCGATCCAGTGTGTCTTTAAGGTGGAAGAGTATCCAGATCCACAGTACCAGATCATCCAGAAATCCAAAAGGAAAGATCACAGGCGGGATCAGATCCAAAGGCATGAACAGATACAATATACCAAATATGACCAGCGCTTTCTTTCGCTTGGGCACCGACCTGTCTTTCATCATGGATGAAATAGCCTTGATACGCCGGAAAAGCACCCGGAAACTTATAAACTGCATCTATCCCTCCAAAATCTTTTCTATTTCGAGGAGCAGTCTGTCGTGTCCCTGGCGTTTCAGCGCCGATACAGGCACGATCACATCTTCATCGCTGAGGTCTAAGGCCTGTCGTATGGTCTTTAGACATTTGGACATTTGGTTCCTTGAAACCTTATCGGCTTTTGTAGCCACGATCAGCCCATCAAGGCCGTAATGTCTCAGGTAATCATACATCTGTATGTCCTGAGCTGACGGCTCATGGCGTATGTCCACAAGCTGGACCACTTTCAGGAGATTCTGCCGGTTCTGGAGATAGTCCTCCATCATCGGCCCCCACTCTCTGCTGGTCGTTTTGGAAACCTTAGCATAACCGTATCCGGGAAGGTCAACTATCCTGAACTTGCTGTCAATGTTGTAAAAATTTATGGTCCTTGTCTTTCCGGGGCTGCCGGAAACTCTGGCAAGGCTCTTTCTGCCGGTCAGGAGGTTCAGCAGCGAAGATTTTCCCACATTGGAACGGCCTGCAAAGGCTATCTCCGGCATGACAGGGGCCGGATATTGGGCCGGCCTGACTGCCACAGCCTCAAGATTTGCTTCTCTTACTATCATACTACACCTTTTCGTTTTCTTCCAGAGCATATTTGAGAGCTTCTTTAGCTTTGTTCAGCAGGACAAAGGTTAGCTGCTTCCTGACAGTCTGAGGTATATCATCTATATCGGCCTTATTTTCTTCCGGGAGCAATATCGTCCTGATCCCTGCTCTGTGAGCAGCCAGTACCTTTTCTTTTATGCCGCCTACCGGCAGCACCTTGCCCCTTAAAGTTATCTCTCCTGTCATGGCCACATCTTTTTTAACCGGTATGCCGGTGAGGGCAGACATGACAGAGGTGAACATGGTCACTCCTGCTGACGGTCCGTCTTTGGGAACGGCCCCCTCCGGAACATGGACATGAAGGTCGTACTTTTTGTAAAAGTCCTCTTCTATACCGTATTCAGATGCGATCGACCTTATATATGTTATGGCCGTTCTGGCTGATTCCTGCATTACATCGCCAAGCTGTCCTGTCAGCTCGATCCGCCCGGTGCCTGGCACAACTGCTGTCTCAATGAACAGGGTATCGCCTCCCACCTGGGTCCATGCCATTCCGGTGGTAACGCCTATCTCGCTTTCATTTTCCACCACATCGTAACGGAATCTGTGCTTGCCCAGATATTTTTCAAGAGAAGCCGGAGTTATCCTGTAGCTCTCCGCCTTCCTGGCAACTATCTTTCTGGCCACTTTGCGGCACAGGCTGCCGATCTCCCTTTCAAGGTTTCTCACTCCTGATTCCCTTGTATAGTAGTTTATCAGATCTCTGAGCGCATTCTCACTTATTGAGAAATTTTTCTTTTTTAAGCCGTGGGCTTCCATCTGCTTGGGTACCAGATACCGCTGGGCGATCTTCACCTTTTCTTCCTCAGTATAGCCTGATATTTCTATGACTTCCATACGGTCAAGGAGAGGTCTTGGTATGGTCTCTGTGGTATTGGCAGTAGTTATGAACATTACCTTGGAGAGGTCAAAGGGTATCTCAAGGAAATGATCTGTAAAGTCCTTATTCTGCTCAGGATCCAGCACCTCAAGAAGGGCTGAGGCAGGATCCCCCTTAAAATCGGCTCCTATCTTATCTACCTCATCAAATAGGAATACCGGGTTGTTTGTCCCTGCGTCTTTTATGGCGTTTATGACGCGTCCTGGGATCGCTCCCACATAAGTACGCCTGTGGCCTCTTATTTCAGCCTCGTCTCTTACTCCTCCCAGGGCCATCCTTACAAATTCTCTGTTGGTTGCCCTCGCTATTGACTTGGCTATGGAAGTCTTTCCTACACCCGGAGGCCCTACAAGGCAGATGATCGGGCCTTTGATGCCTTTGGAAAGATGTATCACTGCAAGATACTCAAGTATTCTTTCCTTTACCTTGGTAAGCCCGTAATGATCCTCATTGAGGATCTTCTCAGCCTTGTCTATGTCAGAATTGGTCTTGGATGATTTTTTCCAAGGCAGAGAAAGTATCGTCTCCACATAGTTCCTGATGACACCGCTTTCTGCAGAAGTCGGCATCATCTTTGCAAACTTGTTTATTTCTTTTTCTACTTTCTCCTGGATCTTTGGATCTAATTTGAGGGCTTTAAGTTTTTCCAGCCACTCTGAGGCCTCGTCGGCAGCTTCCTCCCCGTATCCCAGTTCGCTCTGGATAGCTTTCATCTGCTCCCGCAGGTAGTATTCTTTCTGGTTCTGCTTTACATTTTCCTGTACCTGTTCGCTGAGCTTCCGTTCCAGCCTGAGTATCTGGTTCTCCTCAAATATAAAACCGTTGAGCAGGGCTATCCTCTTTTTTACATCAAGAGCCTCAAGGACCTGCTGCTTCTTTTCCACATCTATATTGAGCTGTACGGCAATGGTATCCGCAAGCATGTCCGGATCATCCAATATTACCGAAAGGTCATACAGATCCGGTTTGATGTTCGGGTTAAGCTCCAGATATTCGTCAAAACTGTTAAGGACCACTCTTATCATGGCCTGCATTTCGATCTCATCAGCCGGATAGTTTATACTCGTCAGTTTTTCAATGGCAACGGAAATAAACGGGTCATCAGTCATCACTTCTGTGATGGCTGCCCTGTACAGGCCTTCTACCAGCACCCTTACCGTATCTCCCTGTATCTTGAGCATCTGTTTTATCTTAACGACAGTTCCAGTCTCATAAAAATCTTTTTCAGTAGGGATCAGTATGCTTTCATCTTTCTGAGCTGTCACAAACAGTAATTTGTCCTTACTCATGGCAGATTCAAGAGCCTTTATGGATTTTTCCCTTCCCACATCAAAGTGCAGTATGGTGTTGGGATATACCAGCAGCCCCCTGAGCGGTATGCATGGCATTACAAGTCTTTCTTTAACGGTAAGTTCTTCATCTTGTTGTGTCATTACTTGGTTTTCCATTTCACCCATGAAAAATTCCCCCTTTCTGCTGTTCTACTAAACAAGGCGACCGAAGGTCGCCTGTCTTATGAAGCGTTCGCTTCTTGATCTTTTAATTGCTTCCCGGAATTTAATACCAGCTTTGGTCTTCCTTTCATTTCTATGGTCTCTCTGGTTATTATACACTTTTCAACATCATTTCTTGAAGGTATTTCGTACATGATGTCAGTCATTATATCTTCCATTATACCTCTGAGACCTCTGGCTCCGGTCTTGCGTTTCAGAGCCTCTCTTGCCACCGCTCTTATGGCTTCGTCATCCATTTCCAGTTCTACATTGTCCATGGCCAGCAGCTTCCTGTACTGTTTGAGGAGAGCATTCTTAGGTTCTTTTATTATCCTGACCAGGGCATCCTCTGAAAGTTCTTCCAGGGTGACGATCACCGGAAGCCTGCCTACAAATTCAGGTATAAGCCCGAACTTGAGAAGATCCTCAGGCCTTACCTGTGAAAGCAGCTGGCTTTCGTCAGTCCTGCTGGGCTGTATGTCTGCGTTGAAACCTATCACCTTGTCACCCATACGGCGCTTGATGACCTTGTCCAGTCCGTCAAAGGCTCCGCCGCAGATGAACAGTACATTGGTGGTATCAAACTGGATAAACTCCTGATGGGGATGTTTCCTGCCGCCCTGAGGAGGTACATTTGCGACCGTACCCTCAAGGATCTTCAGGAGAGCCTGCTGGACGCCCTCTCCGCTCACATCTCTTGTGATCGAAGGGTTCTCGGATTTTCTGGCGATCTTGTCGATCTCATCCACATAGATTATCCCCTTTTGCGCTTTTTCAACATCATAGTCAGCCGCCTGGAGGAGTTTGAGCAGGATGTTCTCCACATCCTCGCCTACATACCCGGCTTCTGTCAGGGCCGTAGCGTCTGCTATGGCAAAAGGCACATCAAGGATCTTGGCCAGTGTCTGTGCCAGCAGCGTTTTTCCGGAACCTGTCGGTCCAATCATCACAATGTTGCTCTTTTGCAGTTCAACATCGTCATCCACTGCCGGGCTGTTCCCGTTTATCCTTTTATAGTGGTTATATACTGCCACAGCCAGGGCCTTTTTCGCCCTGTCCTGCTCTATCACATATTCCGACAATATGTCGGTGATTTCTTTAGGTTTGGGAAGCCTGTAATTCTCGGCTTCTTTTCCGGCAATCTCTTCGTTTTTGGCCCCTTCATTTATTATATCTAAGCATATCTGAACACATTCGTCACAGATGTACACTCCCGGCCCTGCTACAAGTCTCTTGACCTGGCTCTGGGGCTTGCCGCAGAATGAACATCTGAGCTGTTTGTTTTCATCGTATTTGCTCATTTACATTCCCCCTATTTTCTCGGTGTTATCACCTGGTCTATCAGACCATACCGGCATGCTTCTTCAGCGCTCATAAAATTGTCCCTGTCGGTATCCCTGGCTACTTTTTCCAGAGGCTGGCCTGTGTTCTCAGCCATGATCCTGTTGAGTTTTTCTCTGGTCTTCAATATCCAGTCTGCATGGATCCTGATATCCTCTGCCTGACCTTTTACCCCGCCCAAAGGCTGATGAATCATTATTTCTGCATTAGGCAGAGCCATCCGTTTTCCTTTTGCACCAGATGACAGCAGAAAAGCACCCATACTGGCTGCCAGTCCTACACATATGGTGGAAACATCCGGCCTGATATACTGCATAGTGTCGTATATGGCCATGCCTGCCGTTACAGAGCCTCCCGGACTGTTTATATATATGCAGATGTCTTTTTCCGGATCTTCTGCCTCAAGGAAAAGAAGCTGGGCCACCACAACGCTGGCCACATGATCGTCTATCTCCTCCCCCAGAAAGATCACTCTGTCTTTCAGGAGTCTTGAATAGATATCGTAGGATCTTTCGCCCCTTGAAGTCTGTTCTATGACATAAGGTATCAAAGCCATGATCTTACCCCTTTCTTTTGTATGTTATTTTATCTTGGCGTTGTCATAGATGAATTCTATTGCTTTTTTGATCTTCATATCCTTTTGAAGGAAATTGATGTTTTCAACGCCTATCATTTCTTTAAGCTTGTCGGCGGTAGTCTGATACTGTACTGCCATATCTTCAAGTTCTTTTTCCAGCTCTTCCTGGGAAACTTCTATCTTTTCGGCTTCTGCTATACCGTTTAGCAGCATTCTTGTCTTAACCTGTCTTTCGGCATCCGGTCTCAGCTCATCTCTGAAAGCCTTTGCGTCCTTTCCGACAAATTCCACATACTGATCCACAGACAGGCCCTGATAACGGAGCTGCTGATCCAGTTCCTGTATCATCCTGTCTATCTCATCCTCGATCATTACCGACGGTATCTCTACTTCGTTGGCTTCTACGACTTTTGCCAGAGCTGCATCCTGCATCTGTCTTTCTTCGGAAGCCTTAGCATACTTTTCTAGTCTTTCCCTTGTGGAATTTTTTAATTCCCCCAAAGTATCAAATTCGCTGACATCTTTTGCGAATTCATCGTCAAGCTCAGGAAGCTGTTCTTCTTTTATCTCATGTACGAGACAATGGAACACGGCCTCTTTGCCTGCAAGATCTTCTGCATGGTAATCTTCAGGGAAGGTCACGGTGACATCCTTTTTCTCGCCCGGAGTCGCTCCTACAAGCTGTTCCTCAAATCCCGGAATGAACATGCCTGAACCCAGTTTAAGTTCCTGACGTTCTGCTGTGCCTCCTTCAAACTGATCGTCGCCGACAAATCCCGAATAATCAAGGAGCAATGTGTCTCCCTCTTTTGCAGGTCTTTCAACCAGCACCATACGTGCATTTCTCTTCTGGAGAGCTTCTATCTCCTTGTCTATGTCCTCATCTTTTACTTCCTGTACCACCTTGTCGATTTCAACGCCTTTGTAGTCTTTGACATCTACTATAGGATAGCAGGCAACGGTTATGGTGGCGGAGAAACCTTCTCCCTTTGCTATCTTGCCGAATTCAGCGCGAGGGCTGTCGATAACTTCCAGTTCCAGCTCTGCCAGGGCTTTGCCGTAATTTTCTCTGAACAGCTCATCTATGGCGTCTTCAAAGAAAACTCCTTCTCCATAGCGTTTTTCTATGATGCTTCTCGGAGCTTTACCCTTTCTGAAGCCATCTATCTGAAACCTATCTTTATTCTGCTGATAAGCTTTAATCTGAGCATTTTCAAATTCTTCTGCGGAAAATTCGATCGTGAATTTTACATCATTATTTTCTCTTGAGATAAATGTAGCTTTCATTAAATTCTTTCCTCCTAAATCCCGTATATTAACGGACAATTACAAAATATTATACCTCAAACACCGCATAAAGTAAAGACTTCCGAACAAAAATCCCTCCGTCATCCGGAGGGATCCATCAGCCTTCTATGAGTTCAAGCCCGACCTGGAACTTGCTCTTGTTTCCCGGCGTAAGGTTATATTTTGCCGCCAGCTCTCTTCCCAGGGCTATCATATCATCCTGATCTCCGGAAAAAAGCTCTATTTCAAGCTCTGCGACAGGCGCCTGGCCTTTTGGCGTGATCACCTTTCCTATGTCCAGGGAGATGGCGTCTATGCTCTTGCCCGTATCGACCATTATCTGCTTTCTCAGGCATTCCACTCTCATTATCTCTCTGAGCGGCTTACCGCCGACGGCTTCCATGACCTGATCATATATCTCGCTGCCTCTGAAGATCTCAGGATCAGGAGCCTCCATGCTCTCCGGGACTACGGGTGTGTTGAACTCGCCTCTCACATGCAGGCCGTCGGAAACCTGACCGTCCCACTTTAAAGTTGCCACCGGATTGCCGTTCTCAAGCCTTATGCGAAAAGCCATCCTGCCTCTGCACAGGTCCATATCCGCCGTATCGTAATATACGGCGTCCAGCTTTATCTCCTCTTCGCTGCCCTTTTCCTTTATCTCGGAAAGATGGCTGTCTTTTAATATCTTTTCTCTGGCTATAGGTTCTTCGACCAGATATTTCAGTTCAATCTCCATGCTTCCTCCATAGCAGAAATATTGCAAATCATCTGCATATGTTTTAGCATATTTTTCATTTTTAGTCAATTTTTATCATGGATTTGGCCGTGTCAAGTTGTTGTGGAGTTTTTGCTTGACAAACTCCTTGTGTTGTCGT
>UQOC01000065.1 GCA_900542565.1 uncultured Eubacteriales bacterium
GGGCCTCCGCCAGCGAAAAGAGGGTCCTGCCAGTAGCCGGGGCCTCCGCCAGCGAAAAGAGGGTCCTGCCAGTAGCCGGGGCCTCCGCCAGCGATTAGTTCTCTTTTTCGTTCCTTTAGCCCTCTCTGAGAACCTGAGCAGCCCATTGGAAGCCGCTTTGGTTCTCTATTCTTTTCATTCCCTCTTGAATGAGAACCATCTATGCTTTTTCGGTTCTCTAAAGATGGTCCTTCTATGCCTTTGAGAACCTTTCTCCTTAAATAGGTTCTCGGCACACCCCTCTTCCCCTGATGTGAGAACCTTTTACTGGTCAAGCTGCTCCGGCTGCATTCTTCCCTCACTCCCCCACACTCACTACAAAAGGGACCGCTTTCTGCGGTCCCCCTCGTCTTATCTCATATTACTCGATGATCTCCGTTACTACTCCGGATCCTACTGTCCTTCCGCCTTCTCTGATGGCGAATCTCAGTCCTTCCTCTATAGCTATCGGTGTGATCAGGTCGATCTCCATTGTGATGTTGTCTCCTGGCATGCACATCTCTACTCCCTCAGGCAGCTTCAGGTCTCCTGTTACATCGGTCGTCCTGAAGTAGAACTGCGGTCTGTATCCGTTGAAGAACGGTGTGTGTCTTCCGCCTTCTTCTTTCTTCAGTACATATACCTCACCCTTGAACTTTGTGTGTGGGTGGATAGTTCCCGGCTGGCACAGTACCTGTCCTCTCTCGATCTCGTTCCTCTGTACACCTCTGAGAAGTGCTCCGATGTTGTCTCCGGTCTCTGCTTTGTCCAGGAGCTTTCTGAACATCTCTACTCCGGTTACTACTACCTTTCTCTTCTCGTCTGTAAGTCCTACGATCTCTACTTCGTTTCCGACTTCAAGTGTTCCTCTCTCTACTCTTCCGGTCGCTACTGTTCCTCTTCCGGTGATGGAGAATACATCCTCTACCGGCATCAGGAACGGCTTGTCGTTATCTCTTTCCGGTTCCGGAATGTAGCTGTCTACTGCCTCGAACAGCTCTACTATCTTGTCTCCCCATGGGCCTGCAGGATCTTCAAGGGCCATGAGTGCGGATCCTCTGATGATCGGTGTGTCGTCTCCCGGGAATCCATATTCGTCAAGAAGTTCTCTTACTTCCATCTCTACCAGGTCCAGAAGCTCTTCGTCGTCTACCATGTCACACTTGTTCAGGAATACGATGATATATGGTACTCCTACCTGTCTTGAAAGCAGGATGTGTTCTCTGGTCTGCGGCATAGGACCGTCTGTTGCTGCTACTACCAGGATTGCTCCGTCCATCTGGGCTGCTCCGGTGATCATGTTCTTTACATAGTCTGCGTGCCCCGGGCAGTCTACATGGGCATAGTGTCTGTTTGGTGTCTCATATTCTACATGGGCTGTAGATATGGTGATTCCTCTTTCTTTTTCTTCCGGTGCCTTGTCGATCTGGTCAAAGGCCACATCCTGGCCCAGTCCGTATCTCTGGTGCAGCACTGTTGTGATGGCCGCTGTCAATGTGGTCTTGCCGTGGTCTACATGGCCTATGGTACCGATATTGATATGCGGTTTGGTTCTTTCAAACTTCTGTTTTGCCATTTCGTTTTTTCCTCCTGATTATATAACGTTATTTTTTGGAAGTATGGATTCGGGCGTCCCCAAATCCACTTGGGTTTTGCTCAAACCTATTGATTATTGTAACATAGCTTGCCCTGTTTTGACAAGGCATGTCTTGAGAAAAATGGCAATATTGTAGCATTTATATGATATCCTTACACTCCGCAGCCATCCCCTGTTTTGCAGCCGCCGGTCATGCATAGTATGGTAATGATCGGTCCTCCCGTAAAGTGGAATGCACCGGGCAACAGGGCACACAATAAAACTGCCTCGTCCGCCAGAGGCTCAGCCCCATTATTGGGCGCGTAGGCCTTTGTCAGACGAGACAGTTGGTTGCCGGACCAGACTGACTTTCATCTGGCCGGTGTGCTTTCATCAGGCAGGTGGCTCATTGCATGTGCAAAAACCATCTCTTATTTGAACTTAAGTTCTTTAAATTTGGCAGCCAGGTCCTCATCGTCGGTTATTATGACCATACCGTCGTTTACTGCTGCGGCTTTGATCGTGCCGCTGCCCTCTTCGATGGCCTTGTATTCATCGGAATCTGCATCAAAACGGTAGATTTCTACAGTCCCATCATTGAACTGTTTTCCTTCAGCTGCGCCTATGGTGTCATACATGGTCTCAGTGCCGCCGGTGAGGCCGAGCTTTTCTGCTACAGAATCCACGGACATTTCAATCTTGTCCATGTCATCCTTGACATCATCTTCCATTTCCTGTACGCCGTCTTCTATGTCGTCAGCAGCGTTTCCACCTGCATTGTCATCTGAGCCGCAGCCTGCAAGCCCAAGACACAACAGCAGAGACAAAATTATCATCAGTATCTTTTTCATGTCATCCTCCTGATAAATGATCTTTTATATCTTATCATTTCCTGTTTTGGTGATAACATACATGGCGGCTGCGGCCTGACGGTGATCCGGCGCCGGCTGAACGCAAGACCCATCCAGGCTCATGCCTTTGATCTTTTAAGAGAATCCGTAACACAAGGTTTCTCCCATGAGTTTCAGCTCTGACGAAGGGAAAATTGACTAAATGTGCAGGGGCAGTGCTCACTGCCGAGGCAGTTTCCAAAGAATATAGGGAATTTTATCGTGCGGCATGGCTTTCCGCCAGCAAAAGGTTCTCTTTTTGCGTAAATATCAGGCTGAGGAGAAACTTTTGTTGCAGAACGGTTCTCAAAGCCATGGAAAATCCGTCTGGTAAGAACCTGATGAACGAGGTCGGTTCTCCCCCGTGCGGATATTAAAAAACATGAGAACCCAAATGCCTTTTGACAGGCCATTTAGGTTCTCAAAAACGACTTCAGCATTAGAAACGAGAACTTTTCACTGGCGGAGCATATGATCCTCCAAAGTTGATCCTATATTGCGGCACAGTCCTGCTGGCGTGATTTTTTTCATTTGATCTCCTCCGGGGCATGCCATCAGGAAGGTTGGGCTGCATGACAGTTAAGGCCCGGCTGTCAAAGCCGGGCCAAGTGGAGCCGACCCTCAGACTGGGCAGCAGTTTCCCGTCAAAGGCCTTTCTGTATGGTCCTCTGGATGATGTTGTCCTGTATCTCTTTGCCCAGTTCCACAAAGTAAGCAGAATACCCGGCCACACGGACGATGATGTTCTTGTATTTGTCCGGTTCTTTCTGAGCAGCCAGCAGGGTCTCGTCATCCAGCACATTGATCTGGATGTGATAGCCTCCCTGGGCAAAGTGGGCCCGAAAGACAGTCTCGATTATATCTATACCCTTTTCACCGGCGGCAATGGTCGGGTCAAACCTCTGGTTGAGCAGCATGCCGCTCTGAGGCACCAGCTCGTCGCAGGCAGCAAGGGAATTGACAACAGCCGTCGGGCCGTTGACATCCATGCCGATCATCGGTGAAGCATTGTCAGCAAGGGCTGTAAACGCCAATCTTCCGTCAGGCATGGCGCCGACGGTCTTGCCCATGGCTACATTATATACTACTGTGGCATGGAGGCTGGTCCAAGGGCCGCCGTAAGCGTCCTTAAACCGCTTCATTGACCTGTCGATGGACTCGGTGAACCACTCTCCGTACTTGTCGGCCTGCTCGATGTTGTTGCCAAACTTAGGGGCCTTATTGATGAGGAGCTGTCTCATTTCTTCCTTGCCCTCAAAGTTGGTATCCATCAGGTCCAGCAGCTCACCCATGGTCAGATAGTGCTTGTTGAAAACACACTCTTCCATGGCGGCAAAAGAGTCGATTATGTTGGCTATGCTGGCGATGGAGATCGTCGTGTAATGGTGATCGGATCCTTTCTGCTGGAGCATCTTGCCTTTTTCTATGCAGCCGGCGGAAAAACACGAAGCCGTGATGGTCGGGAAAGTAAAGGCGTGGCCGGCGAAAGTGGTGTTGGCCATGTTGATGAATTTTTCCATAAAGAAGTCCTGCTGGGCTTCATAGGCTTTCATCACATCTTCGATGGACTTGAAGTCGCGCGGATCGCCGGTCTTGATACCCAGCTGCTTCTTGGTCACCGGGTCATAGCCGTTGTGGAGGGTGATCTCCAGTATCTTGTTCACATTGAAGTTGCCCGAATTGGTCTGAAAATCGGTGATACCGCATACCACCGGCTCGATACATCCGCAGATACCCCAGTTGCGGGCTTCTTTGAGGGTGAATCCAAGACTGAGCAGATATGTGATCGCCGACGAATCGTTGAAGAAAGCCGGATGGCCTCCCGTATCTCTGGCAGCCCTGATGGCCAGCCTGAAAGTTTCCTCGTTCACATTGGGATGGAAACGGAAGGATATACACGGCTCGTCAGTCTGCAGGTCCAAAAGGCAACGGAGAAAGACATTGGTCAGCTCGTTGCATGCGTCTTTGCCGTTTTCTTTAACGCCGCCCAGCATTATGTGCATCCACAGCGGACATCCGGGAACTGCGATGGATTCCTTGTACTGGCGGATGTTCCAAAGTTCGGCGACTTTGAGCTTGAACTCATGGATTATCTCAGCAAAATACTCTTCTGTCCTGCCTGCGGCGGTCTCTTTCTCAAAGAAAGGATACATATACTGGTCAAAGCGTCCCAGACAGTGGTCGCCGCCAACCGCCTCCAGTACGATGGCAAGATGGGTGAACCAAACCAGCTGAACAGCCTGCAGGAAAGTCTCAGGAGCGAATTCAGGCACCCTGCGGCAGTTTTCCGCCATGGTCAGAAGTTCCTCTTTCCTCTTTGGGTCGGTACATTCGGCCGCCTGTTTTTCTGCCAGGTCGGCGTAGCGGTGTGCAAAGCTGATTATGGCCTCCATGGCGATTATCATGGCCTCCCAGTTTATCCTCTGCTCCATATCGTAAACATCTTTACACACATGGTTGGCCAGCTTTTCCTTGCACTGATCGATATACCAACGGTAGCCCCGCTTTACCATGTTGTCGTAGTCCGGCGTATGGTTCATGGTGGACTGGTTGGATACGCCATGGGTGAACACCAGGGCGTCCAGCATATCTTTCACATCCGGGTCCTCAAGGTCGGCGGCAAAATCGCCGAAGGTGTGGCCGTGCCACTTTTCCACTATCTGACGGAGTTCTTCTTTTTCTTCCTCGTTGCGGAAATGGAGGTGATCGGAAACCCGCTTGTCTAGGGTGTCAAAATCGTCGTACAGCCACTTGGTCACATCCGGATGGAGAGGGACGGCCTGGATACGGTCTCCTGCGTGGCCGGCGATCTGAGAGTCCGGGTCAATGAAGATTTTCTTATTTTCGAGAAAATATTTAAAAGCTTTGGCCCTCCTCAGCACATAGTTTTCCATTGACGGCTGGCTGTAAAATTCCGTGATCAGCCGGGCCCGGTCCAGGTCTATGGTAGGCTCAGTGTTGCGGACTTTATCATTGAGCCTTATGATTCTTTCTGTAAGCATTTTATACCCTCCTTCTTGTTATCTTTCATATAGAAACTGTATTTTCCGTACTTATTTAAAATATCGTTGGCTATGCCAGTGAGTTCTTCCATCTGCTGGTCGGACGGCGGTTCTACTCCCTGCAGCCCGTATGGCAGGCCCAGGGCGCCGTATTTGGACTGTCCGAAGTTATGATACCGGAGCAGTTCATATTCTTTTACCGTCGGCAGACCGGAGACGAAGCAGGCTATCCCCCTTATGTTTTCCGAGTCGTCCGTATATCCCGGCACCACCGGAGTCCTGATGGTCAGCGGCATGCCCAGATCCGATATTTTCTTTATGTTATCCAGTATCAGCTCATTGCCAGCCCCTGTGACCTGCTTATGCCTTTGGGGGTCGATGATCTTGATGTCCATGAACATGGAGTCTATATATTCCAGCGCATCTTTGAAACTGTCGAAAGGTGCATAGCCGCAGCTTTCAACACAGACATTTATGCGGTTTTCCCTGCACTTTCTGGCTATCTCTTTAAGATATGCCCCATGGGTCAGAGGTTCTCCTCCGGAAAAAGTCACCCCTCCGCCTTTGATGTCGTAAAATATCTTGTCTTTGTTTATCTCTTTGAACAGCTCATCTATGGTGTAATCCCTGCCCACGGTTTTTTTGGCCTCGGCGTAGCATGTCTGGCTGCACCTCTGACACTCCCTGGGGCAAAGTGACCTGTCTATACGGCCATCCGGCCCTATGGCTCCGTATGGGCAGCACCTGGCGCACAATCCGCAGCCAATACACTTGGACGGGTATTCCATTATCTGAATGCCGTAATCCTGAGATTCAGGATTGGCGCACCAGGGACATCTGAGCGGACAGCCTTTAAAGAAAACCAGCGTCCTGAGCCCGTGACCGTCATGTATTGAGCATTTCTGGATATTAAAGATCATAGCTGCCTCCTTGTTTTTGCTTTTATATAAAGCAATAACTGTGCCAGTTTTTTATTCCGGCGGGCCGCCGGTCCTTTCTGCTCCCGTCCGTTGGCATTGCTGGCTTTTGCGCGCCTTTTAAACAGGGGCACAGCTTGCATATGCGGCCGTCCCCCTGAAAGTGTGTATTTTTTTATATGGCATTATCTTTTGACGGGTAATTATTTATACAGTCTCACCCAAGATACATTCCGCCGTTGACATGCAGCACCTGGCCGGTGATATAACTGGCCTTTTGGGAAGCCAGGAATACTATGGCGGCGGCTATTTCCTCCGGCTGGCCTATGTGGCCTACGGGCAGCTTTTCCAGATAACCTTCTCTGCCTGCGGCTATCCTTTCCATTGTCATCTCAGTCTGGGTAATGCCGGGGGCCACACAGTTGAGCCGCACGCCCTGCGGCCCCAGCTCTCTTGCCAGAGTACGGGTCAGCCCCACCACAGCCGCCTTGCATGCGCTGTAGTGGCTGTAACCGGGACAGCCATAAAAGGCGTCCTGGGATACCACATTAACTACGCTTCCCCCTGCATCGATGATGAACGGCATGGCGGCATGGAGAACATTATATACACCGTCAAGATCTATGGATACGGTCCTTCGCCACTGCTGCGGCGTCATTTCAGTAAAAAGCGCTTCTTCAAATATGGCTGCGCAGTTTACGGCTATATCTATGCCGCCGGCTGCTTCCGCCAGACTGCAGACTGCTTCATCGGTCTGCTCATAACTTGCTATATCGGCAGTCCGGATATATGCTTTGCCTCCGGCTGCTCCACCGGCCCCGGCCATTTCTTCCAGCGGCCCGGCAGTACGGCCCAGTCCGAGAATGACTGCGCCTTCTTTTGCCATCTCTATGGCTGTCTGCCGGCCTATGCCGCGGCCGGCCCCTGTTATCAGGACTTTTTTGTTTTCAAACAGCATTTTTCTCTCCTTTTCTCCGGTCCTGTCCGGATGTTCTTTCCCCGGCAGAGCGGCCGGCCGTTCCCCTCCGGTGCTGCTGTCCTGGTGCCTGTCTCTCCCGCATCCGCCGCTTCCGGCAGGGGCATGCTGCCGATGGCTGCGGGTTCAGACGCCCTTCTGTATGGTCCGCTCTATGATATTTTCCTGTATGCTTTCCTCCAGATCCACAAAGAAAGCCGAATATCCGGCCACCCGTACCAGCAGGTTCCTGTAGTTCTCCGGATGCTCCTGCGCATCACGGAGAGTCTCATTGTCAACAACATTTAGCTGTATATGCTCGCCCTCACTGCCGAAGTGCGCTCTCAGGACCGCTTCAAGTATGTCCACGCCCTTTTCACCTCTAACTATATGAGGATCGAACCTCTGGTTCAGCAGATAGCCGCCCTGAGCGTTGCGCCGTCCTCCGGAATTTACCGACTTGACCACAGCGGTCGGGCCGTTGACATCCATGCCTATCATAGGAGAAGCGTTATCCGCCACCGGAGTAAAAGCTTTACGGCCGTCAGGCAAGGCTCCTATCATCCGGCCCAGCACCACATTGTAAGACTGGGTGGCGAACACGATGTCAAACTCTCCGCCCCTGGCGTCTGTGTACTTCTTGGCTTCCCTGTTGATGGAAGAGGCCACAAATTCCGTATATTTATCAACCTGCTCTATGTCGTTGCCGTATTTTGGCGCCCGGTTTATCAGGAGCTGCCTCATTTCTTCCCGGCCCTCAAAGTTTGTGGCCAGCAGATCCATAAGCTGGGCCATGGTCAGGTATTTCTTATTAAATACGCATTCTTCTATGGCTGCCAGGGAATCCACCAGATTGGCCAGTCCCGTCACGCCGAAAGCTCCCCACCGGTGCGGGCAGCCTGCCTGCTGCATTACCCTGCCGTTTTCGATACAGCCCTCCACAAAGCATGAGCCGGTGATGGTCGGGCAGGCGTAGGCATGGCATGAAACGACCTTGTCGAACATCTTGACGAACATCCTGACGAAATATTCCTGCTGGATGAGATAGGCTTCCTTGATCTGCTCAAGGGAAGCAAAATCTCTGCCTTCCCCCGTATGAGGCCCTATCTGCTTGCCTGTCACCGGATCCCGGCCATCGTTGAGCGCCAGTTCGAAAACTTTTAATGTATTGAAAAATCCTGTATTGGACTGATAGTCCGACTTGCCTGCCACGATGGCTTCAGTGCATCCTACAAGGCTGTAATCCCTTGCCTCTTCCAGAGAGAATCCCAGCTCCTGGAGGCTGAGGATGTTGGCGCCGTCGTTGAAGAACGCCGGATGGCTGTCGCCGTTGAGGGCAACCTTCATGGCAAGGCGGAAAGTCTCCTCGTCTACATTTTCGTGGTAGCGGAAAGATATGCAGGGCTCCTTGGTCTGGAGTTCCTCCATTCCCTTTAGGATAAACCTTGTCAGTTCATTACATGCGTCTGTTCCGTCAGGCTTTACTCCTCCCAGCACTATGTGCATGTACAGAGCGCAGCCGGGATAGGCCTCCGCTTCTCCTGCGCTTCTGAGATACCACATTTCCTCGAACCTGATCTTGAACTCGTGTAGCAGATCCATGAGATATTCTTCTGACTGTCCCTCTTCCATGGCTTTTTTGTAGAAAGGATACAGGTACTGGTCGAGCCTGCCTATGGGGTGATGATAACCGTTGTTTTCTATCATTATGGCGCAGTGGGTGATGAGCACCATCTGCAATACCTGCTGGAATGTTTCCGGAGGGTTTTCCGGTACCAGCCGGCAGTTTTCTGCCATGGTCAGCAGCTGTCTCCTGCGCTTTTCATCCTTGCACTCTGACGCCATTTTTTCCGCCAGATCCGCATACCTGTGGGAAAAGTCTATGATGGCTTCCATGACTGTTATCATGGCCTGCCATGTGTACTTCTGGTTCATCTTTTCGATGGTCATTTCTTCTTTTTCCAGCTCATCCAGATTTTGTCGGCACTGATCGATGTAATGGCGATAGCCGACTTTGACCATCTCAGGATAGTCTGGGTTCATGCACATGGTGGACTGTTTAGCCACTCCTTTGGTCATGACTCCCACTTCTATGGCCTCCAGCTCTTCCTCCGTGTACTGTACGGCTGTCAGGTCCTCAAAGGTACGGCCTTCCCACTCCTTTAAGATTGCCGCCAGTTCTTCCTTTTCTTCCGGAGATACGAACTGGAAGGTATCGAACTTGCGAGTGTCCAGAATGTCGTATTCATCTCTGAGCCAGCCGGACATTTCCGGAAAGATGTTGACCGCCCGCAGCCTGGACGCGGTATGCCCTGCCAGCAGCCAGTCATCGTCTATGAAGATCTTCTTGTTTTCCAGCACATATTTAAAAAGGTTTGCCCTGCTTATCAGGAGAGGCTCCATGGACGGTTTCCTGCAATATTCCGTCACCAGCCGCGCCCGGTCAAGGCAGACCGTTGGAGTCGTATCTCTGGCCTTGTCGACCAGCCTTGCGATTCTTTCCGATAACATTCTCTGGTCCTCCTTTCTTGCACAATGAGACTGCCTGAAACTCCATGGTTTCACGGCAGTCCCGTCAATCTTGCCACGCTAGGCGGTGTTCTTGTCTTTTTTCTCAGACTTCAATATTTTGATGAAGCCCCATGCAAAGCCTCCGAGATAGAAGCCGTAGTTTAAAATAGCCATGATGATCGCATCAGTAGTCATAATCTGCCTCCTTACTGTGCATTATCCCAATGTTCAGGCGGGATCTCAGGGAAGGTTTCACCATTGAAATACTTATTTTTGACTCTTGCAGCAACTTTATCGTTGAACAGTACCGTAACTATGACGATCAGAGCACCCTGAAGCAGGAGAGTCCCCACAGAGCTGATGCCGAACGGGTCCAGGGCAGATGCAGGATCTGCTGATATAGACTGATATACCCATGCTCCAAGTACGAAAATGCTCAGCAGCGGCGCTATGATGGTGATCGTAAGATCAAACCAGCGTCCCAGATGGAACTCGTCATATCTGTCCAGGAATTTTTCCCTGAATTTCTTTGCACCGAACTTCTTTACTGCATAGCATACGAACAATGCACCGAAGATTAGTAATGTGCCTGATACCCAGTCCTCTCTGCTCATAATATCCATATTCCAGGTGGCAGGCACGCCTATTATACAGGTCACTATACCTGTGTACCATATGGCTTTCTTTCTGGATATGCCCAGTTCCTGAAGGGCAAGGGAGACTACCGCCACATGGCCGAAGTTTGATGTAAGTACCGCCATGAAAAGTGCCAGGAAGAAACATATGCCGAAGAACTGTCCTCCCGGCATGGTGGCAAACAGATTCGGCAAAGCTATGAAGCAGAGTCCATTGCTGCCTGACTGCATTACTTCGTAGGAAGCTTCGGTGCCAAGAGTGGCAAACAAGGTGCAGCATATGGCGGTTGATGCCAGGATAGCTGCGGTGGTATCTGACAGTCCCGATGTAAGAGTGGTGAGGGTTATGTCTGTCTTTGGCTGAGTGTAAACAGCATAAGAAAGAATAAGTCCGAATCCCGGTCCCATGGTCCATGCGATCTGTCCCAGAGCTTCCAGCCATGTATTGGCCCTGAACAGATAGTCAGTATCTATGTGGAAAAGGTATTGTAAGCCTTCGGAAGCACCGGAAAGGGTCAGGGACCTGACCACGATTATGACCAAACTGATGGCCAGGATAGGTATCATGACTTTCATGCTCTTTTCGATACCGCCGCTTATGCCTTTTGAAACCACAAAACAGCAGAAGGCCAGGATCACGATGAATATGACCATGGTTACCGGGTCGCGCTCAGATGTGGTGCTGAATAATTCCACAGTGTCAACATGGGCAAATTTGTTGGTGACTGCAAACCACAGATACCTCAGTACCCATGCACATACGGTGGTAAATGTAGACATTACCATTATGACTATGGCTACCATGAACATTCCCATCCATGTACACTTTTTGCCGACAAAGTCCTTGAACGCTCCCGGCAGTCCGTGTCTGG
>UQOC01000066.1 GCA_900542565.1 uncultured Eubacteriales bacterium
CCAGCCTGTCAGCGGCCTCTATCATGCCGATATGGCGGAGCAAAAGTTCAGAAGCCTTGATAAGGCTGGACGGATTGGCATATTCGCCTCTGCCCTCTTCCATCATACGAGGGGCGCTTCCGTGGATAGCCTCGAACATGGCATAGTGGTCTCCGATATTGGCGCTTCCGGCAGTGCCTACACCGCCCTGGATCTCGGCGGCCTCGTCGGTGATGATATCGCCATACAGGTTAGGCAGTACGAAAACCTGGAACTGGTTTCTGCGGCCCTCTTTTATCAGGTTTGCGGTCATGATGTCTATGTACCAGTCCTCGGCGGTGATCTCCGGATAATCGGCGGCGACTTCGTGGCAGATCTTGGAGAACTTGCCGTCGGTCTTTTTCATTATGTTGGCCTTGGTGACGATGGCCACATTGGTCTTGCCGTTTTTTCTGGCATATTCAAAGGCGGCGCGGGCGATCCTCTGGGTGCCGCAGTCGGTAGTGACCTTAAAGTCCATAGCCAGGACTCCCGGCACATCTATGCCCTTGCTTCCAAGAGCATATTCGCCCTCGGTGTTTTCACGGTAAAATATCCAGTCTATACCCTCTTCCGGAACGGTCACCGGGCGCACATTGGCGTAAAGGTCCAGTTCACGGCGCATGGATACATTGGCGCTTTCAAGGGTGCCGCCCTTTGGAGTTTCGGTAGGGCCTTTGAGGATAACATCGCAGGTCTTGATCTCAGCCAGCACATTGTCAGGTATGGCCTTGCCCTTTTCCATCCTGTTTTCGATGGTCAGACCTTCGATGTCCTTGAAGATGAGGCGGCCTTTGGCCAGCTCGCCGGCAAGCAGGGCTTCCAGCACACGGCGGGCTTCTTTCATTATGATAGGGCCGATACCATCACCTCCGCAGAAGCCGACAGTTATCTTATCAAGGGTTTTAAAATCTTTCGGCGGCTCTGCATTTGCCATTTTTTCGGCGCGGGCCAGCTGCTCTCTCAGCAGTTTTTCAAAATGAGCGGTGGCTTCAGCGATATGAGCGTTTTCTGCAATTTTATCTGCGGCGCCGGTCACGGCGTTTGAAATTTCCTTTTCTATCTTGTTCATTGTCTTCCTCCTTACAGGTTTCCCTGTCCTACATATTTGAGAAGTCCTCCGGCTTTGAGGATGGCTTTCTGTCTTTCGGTAAAATCGCAGACAAGGGCGATCTCTTTTCCTGATGTCCTGTCGGTCAGGGTCAGCGTGCCGCTGTCCATGCCGGCGTATATGTCTTTGATCTGAAGGTCGTCTCCCTGGGTCAGCAGGTCATAGTCCGCCGGATCCTTAAATGTCAGCGGAACGATACCGGCGTTTATCAGGTTTGCCGCATGGATACGGGCAAAGCTCTTGGCGATCACAGCCCTTACTCCCAGATACAGAGGCACCAGGGCGGCGTGTTCTCTTGAAGAACCCTGACCGTAGTTGCTGCCTCCGACGACTATGCTTTCTCCGGCCGCCTTGGCTCTTTCAGGGAAAGTCTCGTCGCATACGCCGAAGCAGTACTGGGACAGGTGCGGTATATTTGACCTGTAAGGCAGGATCTTGGCTCCTGCCGGCATGATGTGGTCTGTGGTTATATTATCCCCCACCTTGAGGGTCAGCTGGGCGCTCAGGTCGTCGCCCAGAGGCTTGCTGTCAGGGAAAGGCTTGATGTTCGGCCCTCTGAGGATAGGCAGGTCTTTTGCTTCTTCCGGCGCTGCAGGCGGGATGACCGCGCTGTCGTCTATCTTGAAAGATTCAGGCATGGTCACTTTCGGCATTTCTCCCAGCAGCATAGGATCGGTTATCTCTCCTGTGAGGGCTGCAGCTACTGCAGTTTCAGGAGATACCAGATAAACCTGTCCGTCCTTGGTGCCTGAACGGCCCTCAAAGTTACGGTTAAATGTCCTCAGAGAAACTCCGCCGGAGTTAGGGGAAAATCCCATTCCTATGCAAGGACCGCAGGCGCACTCAAGGAGTCTTGCGCCGCTGGCCAGTATGTCCGAAAGAGCGCCGCAGTCTGCCAGCATGGAAAGTACCTGCTTGGAGCCCGGTGAGATGGAAAGGCTCACCTCCGGACGGATGGTCCTGCCCTTGAGCAGAGCTGCTACTTTAAGCATATCGTAAAGGGACGAGTTGGTACATGAGCCTATGCAGACCTGATCTACCTTGGTGCCTTTGAGGCTTGAGACCTTGACCACATTGTCCGGGCTGTGAGGACAGGCGATCAGCGGTTCCAGCGCAGAAAGATCTATGTCTATGACCTTGTCGTAGACGGCGTCCGGGTCGCTTGCAAGCTCTACATAATCTTCCCCCCTGCCCTCGGCTTCGAGGAAAGCCTTTGTAACTTCGTCAGACGGGAAGATGGAAGTGGTAGCTCCCAGCTCTGTGCCCATGTTGGTGATGGTAGCTCTTTCCGGAACGGAGAGAGTCTTTACTCCTTCGCCGCCCCATTCGATGATGGCGCCTACTCCGCCTTTGACTGACAGTATGCGGAGGATCTCAAGGCTCACATCCTTGGCGGTCACAAAATCCCTTAGTTTTCCGGTCAGGTTTACCTTGTACATCTTTGGCATAGTTATGTAATAAGCTCCGCCGCCCATGGCCACGGCCACATCCAGGCCGCCGGCTCCCATGGCCAGCATACCTATGCCGCCGCCTGTAGGAGTGTGGCTGTCAGAACCTATCAGTGTCTTGCCCGGCTTTCCGAACCTTTCCAGGTGGACCTGATGGCAGATACCGTTGCCCGGTCTTGAAAAGTACAGGCCGTATTTTTTGGCCATGGACTGGATGAAACGGTGGTCGTCAGCGTTCTCAAAGCCGGACTGGAGGGTGTTGTGGTCGATGTAGGCCACGGAAAGCTCCGTCCTGACTCTCGGTACGCCCATGGTTTCAAATTCCAGATAGGCCATGGTGCCTGTTGCGTCCTGGGTAAGGGTCTGGTCAATCCTCAGGGCGATCTCGCTGCCAGGAGTCATATCGCCGCTGACCAGATGTTCTTTGATGATCTTTTGTGCTATTGTGAGTCCCATTCTATTTGCTTCCTTTCGTTATATTAGCATAAGCGTTTTTTACATGTTCTACGGCAAGTTTTTCTGCCAGCTCTTCGTCCCGGTCCCTGATGGCCTCGTATATGGCCATGTGCTCAGTCATTACCCGGCTGCTCCTGTCGCTGATATTGAGGGATTCCTTGCGGTACTTTTTAAGTTTGTGATGCACCGAGGAAAGGATAGACTCGAAGGTCGGACTGCCGGAGGATGCGTACATCACATCGTGGAAATCCGTGTCCAGGTCCTTGACCTTTTCCATGTTGCCCTTTTCCGTGTAAAATTCCTGCTGGTCCAGGATGTCTTTCATCCTTGCAAGCTGTTCATCGGAGCGGTTCCTGGCGGCCAGCCTGCATGCCATGGGCTCCAGGAAAGACTTTACGCAGTACATATCGTCGGCGTCTTTGGCGGTTATCCCAAGGACTGCCGTGCCGGAAGAAGTCTGAGTCACCAGCTTTTCGTTTACCAGCTTGGCCAGGGCTTCCCTGACCGGGGTCCTGCTGACTCCCATCTCATCCGAAAGTCTCGACTCGCTGAGGATCTCGCCCGGAGGATATACTCCGTTGAGGATCTTGCTTTCTATTATGTCGTACACCTGATTAGCTAAAGAAAGGGATTTATAATCTGCCTTCATTTCAGATCACCTCCTTTGAGCAGCTCTTTGATCTTGCCTTCGATCTCCTGAGTGGAAAGGCTGGTGGTACGGCCGTCGGCGTACATTTCGTCCACCCAGACTTTCAGATCTTTTACCAGCTTGTCGTCTTTTGTGAACTTTTCGTCGCCGTGGCGGTCGTAATGTTCGTTTATCCAGTAAGCTATGCCGGCTGCCCCGGAGGTCTTGCTGATGGACACTCCCGGAGAGCGGTTGAGCAGCTTCTTGGTGTTGAAGATGTTATATATTTCTTCGTCTTTCATCAGGCCGTCGGCATGGATACCGGCCTTGGTGACATTGAAGTTTTCTCCTACGAATGGGGTCATCGGCGGGATCTGATAGCCCATCTCGTCCCGGAAATATGCGGCTATGTCAGTTATGGCTGTCGGGTCCATTCCGTCTAAAGAACCTCTCAGCGAAGCGTATTCAAAGACCATGGCCTCAAGAGGCACATTGCCTGTTCTTTCGCCGATACCCAGCAGAGAACAGTTGACGGCGGAAGCTCCGTAGAGCCAGGCCACAGAAGCGTTGGCAACGGCCTTGTAAAAATCGTTGTGACCGTGCCATTCAAGCATTTCGCTGGGAACTCCCGAATAGTGCTGCAAGCCGTATATGATACCGGCAACGCTCCGAGGCAGGGCGACTTCGGTATAAGGAACGCCGTAGCCCATGGTATCGCAGGCTCTGATCTTGACCGGGATACCTGCGTCGGCGGAAATGTCCATGATCTCGTTGACAAAAGGCACAACGAAACCGTAAAAGTCCGCCCTTGTTATATCTTCCAGATGACATCTTGGCACCAGGCCGGCGTTGAAGGCTTCTTTGATGGTCTCAAGGTAGAAGTCGGCCGCCTGCCGCCTTGTCATGTTCATTTTTTTAAATATGTGATAGTCGCTGCACGAAACCAGTATGCCGGTCTCTTTGATCTCCAGATCTTTTACCAGCTGGAAGTCCTCTTTCTTGGCTCTTATCCATGTGGTGATCTCAGGAAATTTCAGCCCCAGCTCCATGCACTTTGTAACGGCTTCTCTGTCTTTCTTTGTGTAGATAAAAAATTCCGACTGGCGGACGATGCCGTAAGGGCCGCTGAGGCGTGACATCAGTTTGTACAGATCTACGATCTGTTCAACCGTATAAGGCGCCATGGACTGCTGGCCGTCTCTGAAAGAAGTGTCGGTTATCCATATGTCCTCAGGCATATTCATCGGCACCCGTCTGTGGTTAAAAGCAACTTTAGGAACTTCGTCATAGTCGAATACATCTCTGAAAAGGTTTGGCTCCTTCACATCCTGCAGAGTGTATTTGTAGATTGCCTGCTCCAAAAGGTTTGTCTTTTTTGAATATTCAAGCACTGGTTACACCTCCTCGATCTATGGGCGACCGGCTGATGGCTGGCCTGCGGCTTACCGCTGTCTCAAGGGCCAGGGTCCTGCCATGGGATGGCAAGCCATCATAGGTCAAATACCTGTATACAAGTATACTCCCATGGTTGCATGGGGTCAATAGACCGGGCTGATTTATTTTGTATTTTTTTGAAAAAATACATGCCCACAAAGTTTCATATATATAGTAAAATATGACACAAGGAAGGTGTGCCTATGATATTGAACTATATAGAGAAAGGCTGCGGCAGGCCGCTTATCCTGCTCCACGGCAACGGTAACAGCAGCAGGTATTTTAAAAAGCAGGTCAGATATTTTTCTGCAAAATTCAGGGTCATCGCTGTGGATACCAGAGGTCACGGAAAGTCTCCGCGTGGCGAAGGCCCGTTCACCATGGAAAGATTTGCAGACGACCTTAAGATATTTATGGAAGAGATGGGTATAGAAAAAGCCGATATACTGGGATTTTCTGACGGAGCAAATATTGCCCTGATCTTTGCTCTGCGCTGGCCGGAGAGGGTCGGCCGTCTTGTCCTTTGCGGCGCCAACCTGTCGCCTGACGGCCTGCGCTTTCTGCCACGGCTTTCTTTCAAATTGAGATACCGCCTTGCCAAAGATATATGTAAGGATCCGAAAAAAACCGAGCTTGCCGATCTGGCTGCCAACCAGCCCCGCATAGATGAAAAATGGCTGTCCCGGCTCAGGATGCCCGTGCTTGTACTTGCCGGAACATTTGATATAGTCAAGAAGAAACATACGCAGATGATAGCCGGAGCGATCTTGGGCTCACAGCTTCAGATAATGTTTGGAGCGCATTCTCTGCCGAGTCTGCGGCCGGGAGGATTTAACAGAATAGTTGATAAATTTTTATCAATATGATATATTGAAATATGCTATCTTTGCCTTGGAACGGCTGACCGGGGCAATTGACCCGTTTGAAGCATCGCTTATTACCTATATGGGGTTTGTGGAAGCGGCCGGTATATGGCTCAACAGAAAATTTTTGTGACAGTTTTTGATATAAAAAAGAAGCGTGGGATATCGCTTCTTTTTTGTTAGGTATTTACTTTTGTGTACTATCATTTTTGATTTGGGACCAGGTTATGCTCGGTTCTCTTAAGATATCCGGATCTGTAATCTGACATCTTTTTTATATCCCATTTCAGCCGCCATTTTCCTCAAACACTACGCATAGTACATCGCTGATTGACGATTGACAGACTATGCCGTATATTCTGCTGTCAGCCACGCCGTGGCTGCTGAGCAGTTCTTCTGTTTTAAACTTTAAGATCAGCCGGTCCTCTTCACTTACATCAAACTCTTCTTCATAAGCAGAATTTTCCGAGTCTATCAGGCACAGGGGCGGAAAGACAACGCACCACCAGTTTTCCCCTTTTCCTTCGCCGATGGTTATGGTCAGAGCTTCATAATTTCCCTCCGGAAAGTACATATCGTCATATTGCTTTGCGGGTATGTGCCGCACACCGGTCTGCACTTTGACGGCATAGTCGGCTCCGGCGGCAGAGATTGCCTCTTCCGCCCAGGTTTTTATCTGAGGCAGGTTTTCGTTTATATAATTTCTCGTGATTGCTGCCTGATGATCGTAAGCGTCAGCGCTGTATTGATCCCCATTTTCATTGTTTTCAGAGGCAATGGCGGCTGTTATGCCAGCTTCTACCCTCTGGAGCACATAGTCCCGTACCTCCAATTTCAAAGTCTGATCTTTCTCCGAATCGCTGTTTGCGATGACATGGAAGCGCATTATCCCCGGATGATCGTTAATAGACGATGCAGCCGCTTCCCCTGTTTGCCGTACGCCTGAAAAACATAGCAGTGCGATTATCCCCACAGCCGATAACATCATAAGTCCCGTAAGTATTTTTTCAAATCTCGTATCCATTTTTTCCCTCCTGACAATGGGAGTATGGACCGATACAAAAGAAAATATTCTTGTGTGTTTTCCGCCGGTGTAAAGTTCTCTTTCCTCAAGTTTTTCTTTATCTGGAGAACTCCGATAGAGTTTAGACGGGAAAAAATATCAAAGAAAGTTCTTTGAAAGATGTTTTAAGAACAGTTGAGAACCTTATTAAGGAAAAAGGTTCTCAAGACAAAGGAGTTTTGAAAGAAAGAGAACCGAAAGGTTCCCGGCAATGCGTGAAGATCGAGAAAAGAGAACTTTTTGCTGGCGGAAAGTGCCCTTTACCCGGAGGACTTTACGGTACGCCGTCGCACCGCAGTATCCCTTGAGCCAATAAAGCCCTCCCTTTACCGGCTTATCTCTTTTGACAGGATGAATTCCAAAAAGGCCGTAGTCGCCTGATTGAACTTGCGCGTATTGCTGTAGACAGCATAGATACTGGTTTTGAAAGGCTCCCCTTCTATCAGGCGCTTTTGGAAAGAAGAGGAGAAGTGACTCTGGTGTTCCTTCTGTGTACTGCTTCCATAATGATGGATGGAGGGATGACGGAGATCCTCTCAACGACCATAGTCAGATGGACAGGTTCGGGCTATTCATTTATGGCTGCTCTGATAGGAACTCTTGGGACATTTATCACCGGGACAAATACCAACTCAAACATATTGTTTGGATCGCTACAGGAGACAGCGGCGCTTTCCCTTTTCCTGTCCCCTGCCCTCATGTGTGCCGTCCAGTCCATTGCGGCTTCCGTAGGAGGCACCATAGGCCCGACCAATACGGCATTGGTGGCGGCGGTCGCGGGAAAAAGCGGAAAAGAAACCGAAATATATTCTTATACCATACCGGTCACACTGGCAGTGACTTTGCTGCTGGGAGCGGTAAACGCAGTTTTCATCTGATGTGTATATACTGCAGCTTTGCTGTCGTATAGATATGAGCTCATAGTCCGTTATTATACTTAGAATGATTAGGAGAGAAAAGATGGAAAAGAAGAAAAAGTCTGTCAAGATACCGCATACTTTTGTACTGCTTTTCGTCCTGGTTATCATCTGTGCCATCGCAACATGGATCATACCGGCAGGAACATATGATTATGTGGTAGACGAGAACACAGGAAGAGAAGTAGTCGATCCGGATTCATTCCATTTTGTTGAAGGCCAGGGAGTCGGGCCTTTTGACATGATGCTGGAGTTTATCAAAGGAATGGAGGATTCCTCTGATATCATCTTCCTTATTTTCATCGTAGGCGGATCATTTATGATCTTGCAGGACACCGGAGCGATGACCGCAGGAGTTCATGCAATGGCGAGAAAATTCGGAAAACGGCAGAACATCGTATTGCTGTTATTTATGTTCCTGTTTTCCGTATTGGGTGGTACAATGGGAATGGCAGAGGAAGTCATCGTGTTCATACCTCTTCTGGCGTCCCTGTGCAAAGAGCTCAAACTTGACCGCATGGTGGCCCTTGCTGTGGTCATGATAGGCGCCAGGGTAGGATTTACCACAGGACTCATCAATCCGTTCACCGTCGGAGTTGCCCAGGGGATAGCCGGACTGCCTCTTTATTCCGGCCTTTGGTACAGGCTGATCTGGTACGGCATAATCCTGGTGATAACAGGCTGGTACATAATGCGTTATGTAAGAAAGATCAGGAAAGACCCTACCCTCAGCATCATGTATGGAGTAGAAGTTGAAGGCGGTGAAGATGAAGAGGATGAGGGGGCAGGATATGCTCTTGACGGCAGAAAGACTGCAACCATCATCATGTTCTTTGCCGGACTTATCTTCATGGTATTCGGCGTGTTTGAATGGGGATGGTTCATGGAAGAGATCGCTACCCTCTTCCTCCTCATGGGTATTTTGGGCGGCCTTATATGCGGTATGAAACCAAACGAGGTTGCCAAGTCATTCATAAAAGGCGCCAAGGAATTCTGCTTCGCCGCATTGGTAGTAGGCGTTGCCAGAGCTGTAATGCTTACCCTGCAGGACGGCGGGATAATAGACACGGTGGTTTACTACACTGCAAGCGTGCTGGACGGACTGCCAAAGGTGATAGCCGCCAACGGAATGTATGCATTCCAGACCATATTGAACTTCTTCATCCCGTCAGGCTCAGGACTGGCTGCGACCACCATGCCTATAATGACGCCGCTGGCAGATGCTCTTGATATTTCAAGACAGACCGCCGTTCTGGCATATCACTACGGAGATGGGTTCACAAACCTGATATTCCCGACCACAGGAAGCCTTATGGCCGCAGTTGCAGTATCAAAAGTGCCGTTTGAAAGGTATCTGAAGTGGGTAATGCCGCTGTGCGCCATCTGGATAGTCATAGGAATCGCATCCATGACCATAGCTACTTTGATAAACCTTGGTCCATTCTAAAACCAGCATAAAGTCAGCAGGAGGTAATACATATGTTTTCCGGAGAATTGCTGGATAAGATCAGCAGATATATTGGAGAAAACCGGCAGGAAGCCCTGGATTTCTGGCGGGATCTTGTGAACTATGAAGGAAAGCACGGAGAAAAAGACAAGCTTCTCCTTACAGCCGGGTTCCTGAGAGAAAAATTTGAAAGCATAGGACTGGCAACAGAGGTAATTGAAGTGGGAGAAGAAAATGCCCCTATAGTGACAGGTGTGCTCAATCCTGAGGTGCCGGGCAAGGAGATCCTTTTTACGGGTCACTACGATACCGTATTTGCATCCGGTACCAAGGGAGACAAGCCTTTCCATATAGAGGACGGCAAGGCTTACGGTCCGGGCTGCTGCGATATGAAAGGCGGGATCACCGTTGCTTTCTTTGTGGCAAAGGCTCTGAAAGAGTTCGGCTTCAAAGACGCACCGGTCAGGCTGTTCTTTGTGGGTGACGAAGAAGTCAACCATCAGGGCGGCAAAGCCATAGAGATGTTCAAGGAATATACCAGGGACATCAGGGTAGCCTTTAACATGGAAAACCGGTACGAAAGCGGACAGCTTTGCGTAGGCAGAAAAGGGTGTTATGAATTTAAGTGCATAGTGCATGGAGTGGCCGCCCATCCGGGACATGCTTATGACGACGGGCGCAATGCCATAGAAGAAATGAGCCGCAAGATAATCCAGCTCCAGGCCATTACTCCAAAGGAAAAAGACCGCGATTACTCTGTATGCGTCAGCACCATAAAGGGCGGTACTGTGGTAAACGGAGTGCCTGACCACTGCGAGATAATGATGGATGTAAGAGTCAAGTCCCTCAAGGCCCTCCAGGAATGCCGCAAGAAGATGGAGGAAGTCTGTGCTGTGACATATATCGATGGAACTTCAACAGAGCTTATAATGACCGACGCCATGATACCGTTTGAATCAACCCCGCAGGTGCTGTCGGCATATAAGGCCGTCAAGGAGATCAGCGATGAGATCGGCGGTACAGTAACCGGAAGCATTGTGGTAGGCGGCTCGTCGGATGCCGCATATATAGCGGCAAACGGTGCCAAGGTCGTATGCCAGTGCGGCGTCAGCGGAGCGTTCACTCACAATGTCAAAGAATATGCTGTAGTAGAATCCCTGTACGAAGCGATCAGACTATTCATCTGTGCAGTTTACGGATACGAAAGATTCTGACAAATAAAATGACAGTCTATGGCCGCAGCTTTTATGGCCCGGCCATAGACTGCCGGCAGGTCAGGGACATATATTATGTAAAGGCCCTTGAGATGTACGGGCACAGGGATATTATCGGCGGCAGCAACA
>UQOC01000067.1 GCA_900542565.1 uncultured Eubacteriales bacterium
CCGGCTGTCTCGATTTTATATCCCCCTAAATCGAGAGTTAGATGCCGTTTGGGTGGGGAGTCTCCCCCTAACTAAATTATATTTTGCCATTTGGGTGGAGTGCGGCCCCCCTAAATGGCAAGAATATTGCAGTTCAGGGGGAGACACCCTTGCGTACAATCGCACTGCCGACGGCCGCCGGAATGCTCCTTGCGTACAACCGCACTGCCGACGGCCGCCGGAATGGCCCATATCCGCGCCGACAAATCACATCCGCGCCAGACATCCCACATCCGCGCCGACAAATCACATCCGCGCCTACAAACCACATCCGCAGCCCGACGACGCATGACCCGCGGCAGCAAAAAATCCGGATAGCAGCCCGTTCCGGGCGCATGCCCAACCGATCACAGTTCCTTCTTCATAGTTTCTATGCCTTTTTCCGTTATCAGGGTGCCGCAGCGGCCTTTTCCTATGACGATAAGCCCGTCCGATTCCATCTGGCTGAGCATATAGCGGAGTTTCTGGTCGCTGATCCGTACCCCTTCCCTGCTGAGCTCGTGGAGCAGGGACGAACGGCCTATACCGTGAGAAAGTTCCGTGTTATCCTTTATGATACGCAGGATCAGCGCAGATACCCGGTCTTCGCGGGTATAAGGCTCCTGCGAATCCACCGCCTGCAGGATATATTCAGGCAGGGAAGACAAAGTCTTGTAATAAGTTGCCAGATTTTCCAGTTCTCTTATGTTGCCGGGCCAGTCATAGTTCAGCAGGCAAGCCATCTGGTCCCTATCTATCTTCTTAAGATCATCCCCCAGAAAATGCTGCAGCAAAGCGGTGATATCCTTCTTGCGGCGCCGTAGGGGGGGTATTACCAACGGCAGTACATTTAGGCGGAAGTACAGATCGCTCCTGAAGGTACCTTCACGCACTGCCGCCTCCAGATTCTTGTTGGTGGCTGTTATCAGCCGGATATCTATGTCGATCAGGCGGTCGCCGCCTACTTTCATTATCTGTCTTTCCTGTATGGTACGCAGCAGACGGGCCTGCAATTTAGGCGAGATGTCGCCGATCTCGTCAAGAAAGATCGTGCCGTGGTTGGCTTCCTCAAACAGACCTGTCTTGCCCTTGGACTGGGCCCCTGTAAATGCACCCGGCTCATAGCCGAAAAGCTCACTTTCAAGCAGTGTTTCCGGAACAGCGGCACAGTTTATGGCAACAAACGGGTAACGGCTCCGGTACGAAGCATTGTGGATAGACTGAGCCATCAGCTCTTTTCCGGTGCCGCTCTCACCTGTTATCAGGACTGTATGGTCTGTGAGAGCGATCTGCCTTGCGGTGTTGATGACCCGCTGCATATCTTCGGAAACATGTATGATATCCTTAAAATGGTGCTTTGCCGTAAACCCTTTCTGATGGGATGAGCGGCTTGTCGAAACCATATCAGCTTCATCCTGGAGAGTTATGTAGTAGCCTGCTGTCTCGTCCATGAGGGTTATGGGATATTTATCGTAGTAATACCGGTTACCCAGTATGGTGATTGGCTCTGCCGCCGAATCGGACGATGTCAGTATCAGCGGGTCTATATAATGGGCAATCTCTATGGAACTGGTATCGTCACACTGAAAGATCCGCCTTGCCTTGTCGTTTATGTAGACCAGCTCATAATAACTGTCGACCAGGACCATGCCCACATTGCTGGTGTCCACTATATGGCTCAGCATTTCGCTTTTCAGATATCCAAAAATATAATTGGCATGAAAAGCTGTATTGGACTCGACGATGGAGTGGATATGACGGAAAAGGTTGCGGTTCACAGCAGGAACATCCAGATCCAGCAGCTTCATCAGTTTAAAAGTGGTGTCAAAGCTGACCTTTCTGTATCCTATATCTATTATCTTTTTAATATGCTTAGGGACAAGGTGGGGTTCTGCAGGAGTTATGGCCACATCTATATTGTCATATATACCTGTACGCTCAAGCATTTCATCATAAGGCAGCATATTGATGTGGCTTATCCCTATATCGTAAAAAGAATATGTGGTATCCAGGGCGCTGTCATAAGTATCGTTGACGATGAGTACGGTGGTACCGGCAGGGATCTTTGAGATCTTTGTCAGAGCCTCCCGGCCAGGGCTCCTGCTTATCTTGATGATCCTGGAAAAATCGTCCACATGAGCCTTGATATCATGCATGGCGGGATCGCTGAGTATCAGGAACGCATCGGCAATGAGCTTTTCATCCGGCTTCAGATCCGGCAGAAAGCAATTGGTAAAATTTATATAATGGCCGAAGATTTCCTCAAGATTATTTTTGATAAAAGCGATGGCGTTTGCATTTTCATTATCGCGGTAGAAAATGATAACATCTTTCATTGTCCTGCTTCTCCTCCGAACATCTCATGGTTCATGCCATACGCTTATCTGAAGCTGTTTGATAAGCGCATCCATTGCGCCGCCAGGCGGTATGATCCACTGGGTTTATTATACCGCAGGCAGACCGGGCAAAAGCGGTTCAATAAACGCTACATTGCGCCGTCAGGCGGTATGATCCACTGGGTTTATTATACCGCAGGCAGACCGGGCAAAGGCGGTTCAATAAACGCTACATTGCGCCGCCAGGCGGTATGATCCACTGCGTTTATTATAACACAAAACCGCCGTCCGGGAAAGATGGCATAATATTTGCTTGATAATAAAGACAGAAAGCAGAAAAAGAGGTGATGACAGATGAAATATCCGTCCAAATTAAAAGACGGTGCGACCATTGGTCTGGTGTCTCCAAGCTCGCCCATACCGGCCGAAAGGGTAGGGCTGTGCAGGAAAGTCCTTGAAGACATGGGATTCCATGTGAAACTGTCCGACAACCATGCCGATTCAAAAGGCGGATATATGGCGGGAGATGAGAAACTGAGAGCCGCCTGGATAAACAAGATGTTCGGGGACCCGGATGTCGATGCGGTTTTATGCGTAAGAGGCGGAGACGGGGCCACCAGGATCATACCTTATATAGATACAGAGATGATAAGGAAAAATCCGAAAGTCTTTGTGGGATACAGTGATATAACATGTCTGCACCTGCTGTTCAACCAGACATGCGGACTGGTAACATTCCACGGGCCCATGGTGTCCTCAAACATGGTGGATCACTTTGACCCGGAAAGCAAAAAGGCGTTCTTCGACTGTATAAATGCAGACAGGGAATATGTTTACCAGCCGCCGGAGGGCTATCCTCTCAAACCGCTGAAAGACGGCCGCGCTTTCGGACCGATGACCGGAGGAAACCTTACGCTGATGGCCGCATCATTGGGAACGCCTTATGAGATGGATACAAAAGGCAGGATAATCCTCATCGAGGAGATAGGGGAGCACATGGGCAATGTAGACAGGCATATATATCAGCTGAAGAATGCAGGAAAATTCAAAGAAGCCGCAGGTATACTCATCGGACAGTTTTCTGACTGTACAGGAGAAGAACCGTATGGGATCGAAGATATAATCATGGATGCCACAGAAGGGCTGCATCTTCCGATAATGTCAAATATCCAGTCAGGCCATGGTTTTCCTATGATAAATCTGCCTATGGGTGCCTTTTGTGAGATAAACACCCAGAGGAGATCCCTCAGATTCTTTACGGAAAGGTAAAACAATGGGATAAAACGAGATAAAATGCTCAATTTGTTTGAAAAAACAGTGTAAAATCCATGGAAAATCCCCAAAAAAACGAGCCTTTACCTTGGCACAGAATTTGCTGATTTAATATGATAAAAGATTTACTTACAGGAACAGAGAGGTTTTATGAAACGAGATCATGTTGAGCTGGAAAAAGAACTGAATAAAATCTTCCAAAAAAAAGGCTATCCCGGCATGGCGGTTTCCATCAGGGGACCGGAAGGTATCCTGTTTGAAAAAGGATTCGGCATCAGAAACGGAGACAGCAAGCTGCCCGTTGATCAGGATACCGTATTCGGCATAGCTTCCATGAGCAAGTCCATGACGGCTCTTGCTCTTTGCATCTTGCAGACCGAAGGCAAGCTGGACCTGAAGGATCCCATAGTCAAATATTTTCCGGACATGCACATACCTGGAGCTCCCGATGAATGTGTGACACTGGAGATCATCGCCATGCACAGAGCGGGTATACCGCCCATGCCGCCCCTTGAATGGTCCATAGCCATGAACAGCATAGAAAGGGACAGCAAATGGTATCGCCACATGGTGGCAACCGCGCCAAACAAGATGGACAAGATAGAGGACATAGTCGAGTACATATCAAAAGGCGACTATAAAACTCTTGGTGCTCCGGGAGAGTATATGAGCTATTCCAACGACGGATACGCACTTCTGTCTTATGTGGCAGATCAGGCAGCGGGTATCAGCCTTGAGCAATTCTTAGACGAAAAAGTGTTTAAGCCTCTGGGAATGACCAGGACGGTGCTCGACCTGGATTGCAGCCGGGCAAGAGAAATGGCCGGGGGCAATATAACCAGCCTGTTCGAGAGAAACGACGACGGCAGTCTTATCTGGGACGACAACTGGTCTGTCCTTCCTCCGTTCAGAGGATGCGCCTGTGTCAAATCCACAGCGGCAGATATGGGCAAGTATTACAAAGCCCTTTCTGATGGCGGAATGTACAAAGGAAAACAGGCCATACCTGCTGAAGCAGTAGAACTGCTCATAGGAAGAGCTTTTCCCATCAGGAAAAAACCGTTTTACTGCCTGGGCCTGGAAAAATTCCTGATAGAAGGCAAGGCTGTCTGCCAGCATTCGGGCGGGCTCCACGGAGTATCATCCATGGGAGGCCTTATAGAAGGCGGGTATTCGGCAGTAGTCCTCTGCAATGAAGGAGACGCAGCCGTAGAGGAAGTGCAGTGGATGTGCTACAACTACATCCTCGGCCTGCCGCTGGCCACCACCCACTACTGGGCAGTACCTAACGGAAAAGAATTCTCAATGCCTGAAGCCCTCTGCGGAGACTTCCTCTGCAACGAGGGACTGCCTGTACATACTGTAGTCAGATATGAAAACGGAAAGTTATCTGCTGACTATGGGGATACGAAAGTGGATCTGCTGTTCTGCGGCGAAAGATACTTCGCAGCAGTTGCACAGGACGACCACAACAAGCGGATCTCCACATTCCGGTTCTACATCAGAGACGGAAAAGCGTGGGCAGTCAAATGCTATAACCGCATATACCAGCGGGTGGATCAGTTGTAACCATAGAAATTATTTGAGAGAAGATGTTATTATGAGAGACTATGTTATCAAACGAATTTTCCAGGGCCTTTTGCTGGTCATCTGCGTGTCATTCCTGGTTTTCTGCCTTATGTATGCAATGCCGGGAGATCCCATAGACATGCTGGTGGACCGCAAGGTATCTGAAGAGAGAAAGGCCGAAATAGCCCATGAATACGGACTGGACCAGCCTTTCATGACACAGTATGTAAACTGGATAGACGGTATCGTCCATGGAGACTTCGGCGATTCGGTAAGGTACAAGAGCGATGTGTGGAGCCTGATAGAGCAGAGGATCCCATACAGCTTAAAGCTCTGCGGATGGTCGCTGGTACTGGAGATAGTGGTGGCTTTGCCGCTGGGTTTGCTCTGCGCCATGAAAAAGGACGGATTCCTGGACCGGTTCACAGTAAACTTTTCAATGCTCATGGCGGCAGTGCCGTCCTTCTGGCTTGGCGCCCTGTTCATACTTCTGTTCGGAGTCTGGCTGGGATGGCTGCCCATAAGCGGATACAGCAGCGCCCAGCATTATATCCTGCCGGTGGTAACGACCGTGCTTGCAAGCATGGGAGGAACCCTCAGGCTTACAAAGAGCGAAGTCCTGGATGTATTCAACGAAAAATATGTGACGACAGCCTACGCCAAAGGACTTCCGAAAAAGACAGTGATGATAAAGCATGTGCTGCGCAATGCTCTGATACTGGTAACAACTCTGGTATTCATGTCTATACCTTGGCTGATCTCAGGAGCCGTAGTAATTGAGAATATGTTCGGCCTGCCGGGAATGGGCAATCTGCTGCTAAATTCCATAAAAGTGCAGGATCTTCCCATAGTGCAGGCTGTGCTGCTGCTTATCGCCATCCTGACCGTTCTGTGCAATCTGGCAAGCGATATACTGATGGGAGTCCTTGATCCGAGGATCAGGCTGTCTCTGAGCGGAGGTGACAAGTAAGGTGAACAAAAATAAAAAGTGGAAAGAGACATTGAACGAATGCCGCAAGAACAAAAATTTCATGATAGGCTTTGTCATCCTCGTGACAGTAGTACTGGTCGCCATATTTGCCGATGTGATCGCTCCGTATCACTATACAGAACAGAACACCGGCGGCAGGTTTGAAGCTCCCAGCATGGCCCATCTGTTCGGCACAGACGACCTGGGCCGGGACCTTTTTTCCAGGATAATCTACGGTACCAGGCTTGCCCTGTGGGTAGCAGGACTCGGAGCAGCCATACAGATAACGATAGGAGTTGTAGTTGGTCTTGCCTGCGGCTTTTTCGGGAAATTGATCGACAGGATACTAACCTTCCTGACTGATCTGACCTGGTGTATTCCGGGGACCATACTTGCTCTTGCGGTAGTGACCATGATGGGCAAGAGCCTGACCAACACCATAATAGCCACTTCGCTGGTGGCATGGGCCAGCTATGCAAGGACAGTAAGAGCCAAGACCATGTCTCTGAGGAACATGGCCTTCGTAGAAACGGGAGAGGCATTCGGAGAATCCAATGCGGCACTTATGTTCCGCTACATATTCCCCAACATCATACCATCCCTTATAGTAATGGTGTCCCTTAACCTTCCAGGGACCATACTGTCCACAACGACACTTTCCTTCCTGGGACTGGGCTCGCAGCCGCCGTCACCTGACTGGGGACTTGCCATCTCCATGGGACTTGATTATATCAGGAGAGCTCCGTGGCTGACCATATTCCCCGGCCTGGCGCTGGTATATGTGACATTCGGTTTCAATCTGCTGGGAGAAGGTCTCAGGGATATTCTTGACCCGCATATGAAATCACAGTAGGAGGGATCATCATGGGTGAAACATTGTTAAGACTTGAAAACCTGTCAATAGATTATAAGGTAAAAGACGGATACCTTTCTGCCGTGAAAAATGTGAATTTTGAGATAAACAGAGGAGAGGTCTTTGCTGTAGTAGGTGAATCGGGATGTGGAAAATCCACGGTGGCTCACAGCATAATGAACCTGCTTCCGGGCGGAAATGAGGAAATTTCCGGCAAGATCATATTTAAGGGACGAGACCTGCGCCAGTGCAGCGAAAAAGATATGGAGAAGATCAGAGGGAAAGAGATCGGCATGATATTCCAGAATCCTTTGGACTCGCTGAATCCTGTATATACAGTGGGCGACCAGGTGGCAGAAGCCATCTTGCTGGACAAGGTAGATAAGGTCGAAGCGTGGAACAGGGTGATAAAACTGTTCAAAGATGTCAAGATGCCCGATGCCGAAGAAAGGGTGAAAAGCTTTCCCCACGAACTTTCCGGAGGCATGAGGCAGAGGGTCATGATAGCCATGATGCTGTCGAGAAATCCTGAACTGCTGATCGCTGATGAACCGACTACGGCTCTGGATGTGACCATAGAAGCTCAGATCCTGGAAATAATGAAAGAACTGAAAGAAAAGTATGATACGGCCATAATGCTCATCACCCACAATTTCGGCCTGGTGGCAGAGATAGCCGACAGGGTGGGCATCATGTACGCCGGGGAGATGATAGAGACAGGCGATGTCTTTGAGATCTTTGAACACCCGACACATCCTTATACCAGGCTGCTGATGCAGGCTCTGCCCAGCAAGACCAAAGCCGAAGGAAGATTACAGACCATAAAAGGCTCGGTTCCCAGGATAACGGAAAAGAAACCTGGCTGCCGGTTTGCAAACCGCTGCCCTTATGCAAAGGACATATGCCAGACCACCGATCCTGAGCCAGTACAGGTAGGGCAGACCCACATCTGCTGCTGTCATTTTGCCGGAAAGGATGTGTAGCGCCATGGAAAAGAAAGTAATGATAGAGCTTGACGGCCTTAAAAAATATTTTCCCATCACTAAGGGATTGATAAAGAGAAAAACCACATATGTCAAGGCTGTGGATGACATTACCCTGAAGATCCATGAAGGAGAGATCGTAGGGCTGGTAGGGGAAAGCGGCAGCGGAAAGACCACCCTTGCAAGGGTTATCCTCAGACTTACAAAAAAGACCGGAGGAAAGATCATCGTAGACGGCGTAGATCTGGATAAAGCCAGAAAAGAAGATATGCACAAGATGAGGAGCGAGGTTGCCGTGGTGTTCCAGGATCCGGCCTCCAACCTCAATCCCAGGCAGACTGTTGAGGGTTCCATAATGCGGCCGATGATAATCCACGGTGTCCCCAAAGAAGAAGCGAGAAAAAAAGCCAGAGAAGTTCTGGAAATGGTCAAGATGGATATGAGATACCTGGACAGTTATCCTCATCAGCTTTCGGGAGGACAGCTCCAGAGGATAGCCATAGCAAGAGCGCTGGCTCTTAATCCCAAGATCATGATACTGGATGAGCCCACCAGCGCTCTGGATGTGTCAGTACAGGCCCAGATACTGAACCTGCTGCTTGACCTGCAGGAGCAGCTTGGCCTGACATACCTGGTCATAACCCATGACCTGAATGTTATAAAATATATAAGCGATAAGATAGCCGTAATGTATCTGGGAAGACTTGTAGAGTACGGGCCGACAAATGAGATCGCAGAGCACGCAAAGCATCCTTATACCAGAGGACTGCTCAATGCGGCGCCGATTTTGGATCCAAAGCTTCGCGGACGCGCAAAAGAGATCATGAAAGGTGATCCGGGAAGTTTGATCAATATTGGATCTGGATGCAGATTTGCAGACAGATGCAAATACGCAACGGAGGAATGTAAGAAAACGATGCCTGATAATGTCTTAGTCGGAGAAGGCCACCAGGTAGCGTGTTTCCACCCTTTGTCAGCGGAATAATCATGTATTAGTTGTTTTGAAGGAGGATCAAAATGAAAAAGAAATTAGCAGTATTGGTATTGGCCCTTGCCATGATACTGAGCATGGCTGCCTGCGGAAATAGTACCAGTGCAGAAAAGGACAACACCCAGCTGAACATCATCGACAGTGAATGGCGTGGCCTTGACACTTATCAGCTTGATGAAACAGCCGGTGCTCAGGGACTCAGCTCCAGCGCTCTGTTCCAGTGGGATCCTGAGACAAACTCCATGGTAGACAATGTCTGCACCGACTGGCAGGTAAGTGAAGACGGTAAGACTGCAACTTTCACCGTGCCTGAGGGAATGTACTACTCCACCGGAGAGCAGGTTGAGCCGGAAGATGTAGTCGCTTCCATCCAGCATGGACTTGATGTCAGCCCTTATTCCGACGGATACAGCAATATTGAGTCAATGGATGTTGACGGCAGACAGGTGACTCTCCATCTCAGTGAATTCCGCTCCGACATGCAGTATTATTTCTGCGCAGGCTTTGTTACTGTTATCGACAAAGATGAACTGGATACCATGACCAACGAAGAACTCATGTGGGGATGCCATCCTTACGGAATGTATGCCCTTGCAGAGGACGGCTATGTTTCCGGTTCAGAAGTAAAGCTTGTGAAGAATGAAGGCTTCTCATGCTCAAACCCTCTGGTTGAAAATCAGGGAGCAGGCCACTTTGAAAATGTGTCCGTAAGGTTCAATGTTGAAGAGTTCACCCAGACAGAAGACCTCAAGGCCGGAAATGTAGACCTTATCATGTCCATCACCGAGGCACAGAAGATCGATCTGGAAGGAGATGACACCATCGTACTTGCAGACACCACTTATCCGAACATCGACTACTTTGAAATGAATACCGATTCGCCGATATTCTCCGATGTCAATGTTCGTACTGCCCTTGCCCTGTCCATCGACAGAGAGGCTCTGGTAGATGTCGTTGACGGCATGATCGCTCCTGCATACTCGATGATAACTGAGTCCATGCAGAACTACAATGCCGACACAGCAGAATGGTTCAAAGCAAACCTTGCCAACGACAAGGAAAGAGCAATGGAACTCCTTGAAGAATCAGGCTGGGTTGATTCTGACGGAGACGGCATCCGTGAAAAAGACGGAGAAACTCTGACATTCACATGGTATGCATGGACTGATTCCACCACTATACCTGAAGCTATGGCAGAGCAGCTCAGGGAAGTAGGATTTGACATGCAGATCGAGACCCTTGACTGGAACTATGTATATGAATCCATCAACGCTGACGATTATGACGCAGGTATAGAATGGCTCAGCTGGGCCGAACCTATGCTGATCTTCAACATCTGCTACTATGATCTGAATGCTCCTGGAAATACCGATCAGTACTATGCTGATGTGGAAGCTGCAGCAACTACCATAGATACTGACGCCAGGACCGAGCTGGTAGGAGATCTCCAGATGCACCTGTTCGAGAATGTCAACATGATACCTATGTATTCAGAGCTGAGCTTCACCGCCATGAACGCAGACCTGCAGGGATTCAATGTCCTGGCAGACGGAACTGCTCCGCTCAACGACCTTTCATATTAAGACAGGATGGATTATCAAGGGGCTGTCAAACAGCCCCTCAGACCGTAGACAAACCCCGGACAGATTGTATGATCGTCCGGGGTTTTTCTTG
>UQOC01000068.1 GCA_900542565.1 uncultured Eubacteriales bacterium
GATGCGGCTGCCATGTCTGCTGAGATCATGAACCTGCCTCGGCTTATTTTTTCGATCTTGTCTTTTTTGTCAAGCTTATTGTCTTTCATGTCAGATATTGTATCACGGCTTCCGGTCAAAATATGTCAAACTTTGCCGGCCCACGGACAATATCATCATTTGATATCAAAGAATCTTCTGGCGTTTTCTGCCGTTATTGCCGCAGCCTTCTCATAAGGTATCTTTTTTATTTCCGCAACCTTGCGGACAGTGTATTCTACATAAGTGGGTTTGTTGGGTTTTCCCCTGAACGGTACCGGTGTAAGATACGGCGAGTCGGTCTCTGCCAGCAGATAGCCTATTGGGATGTCGTGTACCACCTCGACCGTTTTCCGGTTGTTCTTGTATGTCACCGGCCCGGCTACCGATAAAGTAGCCCCCAGCCTGATATACTGGCGGCCCAGCTCGCTGCTGCCGCTGAAGCAATGGAGGAGTACACGGGCGTCGTTTTCTTCGGTAACGCTCCCGTCATCGGATAAAACTTTCCGCTTTGGGAACTTGTCTATCCTTTCCTGAGAAAAGGCCCCTTCTTCCTTAAGGATATCCATGGTCTTCTGATCCGCCTCGCGGGAATGGATGACTATGGGCATCGAAAGCTCATTGGCAAGTCTTATCTGGTGCCGGAACCAGTATTCCTGCACATCTCTCGGCGAATTGTCATAATGGAAATCAAGGCCTATCTCGCCGATGGCCTTGACCTTGTCCTGCCGTGCAAGATCGCCTATTGCCGATAGTATTTCTTCTGTCATCGTCCCCGTATCGTGTGGATGGACACCGACGGCGGCATAGCACCAGTCATTTTCCCTGGCGTCTTTTACCGCCATCTGCGAACTGGGCAGATCGTATCCCACATCCATAACATAAGACAGATCCGATGCGGCGATCTCTCTGATAAGTTCATCCCTTTCTTCTTGCGTATAGGTATCGTAATTTATATGTGCATGAGAATCAAACAGCATAGTTTCCTCTTTCCTGTGTTTCAATATGTCAGATTGATGATCCTGTCGTCTTGCCTATGACAGGAGTTCAGTGTTTTCGCCATTTCATGTCCTAAGCCGCAGGCAGCAGATACCAAGAGACTGCCCCGCCTGTGCCCTACCGGTGCACTTCTGAGACAGCCTCATGCAACTCAATATTTATCAGCTTACCGTATTGCCATCCTCAGCTTTGGTGGTGACGATCTCAAGACGCTGTCCGTTATCGGCGAACAGGAGCATGCCTTTGGACTCCATGCCTCTCAGATTACGCGGTTTCAGGTTGGCCACCACGATGACCTTCTGCCCCACCATTTCCGCAGGGGCAAAGTGCTCGGCAACACCGCTTATGACCTGCCGGGTCTCGCTTCCCATCTTTACCTTGAACACCAGGAGCTTGTCAGCTTTAGGGTGTTTTTCGGCTTCAACAATGGTACCCACCCTCAAGTCCAGCTTGTCAAAATCTTCGTAAGTGATCTCAGGTTTCAGCTCCAGCGGATGGTTTTCTTCTTTTCCGCCGGCAGGCTCCTGAGCGGCTTTGATGGCTGCCAGTTCCTCAAGTTCTTTGTCGATGTCAAGCCTTGGGAACAGCACCCGGCCCTTCTGCACATGGGCTCCACCAATGGCGTCAAAGGTGAAGGCTTCTTCCCACGCAGCTTCAAGGACAGACATTCCCAGCTGCTTGCGGATCTCCTTGGAAGTTGAATGCATGAACGGCTCAATAAGCACCGTTACGATCCTGATGGCTTCGGCAAGGTTTCGCATCACCGTATCCAGTTCAGCCTTTTTGTCCGGGTCCTTGGCCAGTATCCACGGGGCCTTTTCGTCTATATATTTGTTGGCCCGCCTTACGACGATCCATATTTCCTCAAGGGCCATGTTGAAGGCAAACTTGTCCATCTGCTTCTCAACTTTTTCTGCAGCTCCCAGAGCGGTGGCTTTCAGCTCCTCATCTATGGGATCGCAGGTGGCTGCTTCCGGGATAACTCCTCCGCAATATTTTTCTATCATGGAGATGGTCCTGGAAACCAGGTTGCCCAGGTCGTTGGCAAGGTCGTAATTCATCCTCCTGAGCATCACTTCGTTGGTAAATACTCCGTCCTGGCCAAAAGTATATTCTCTCAGCAGGAAATATTTGAGGGCGTCAATGCCGTACCTTTCTATGAGGATCACCGGGTCTACCACATCGCCGGCCTTGGCGGCCTTGGATTTTGAAACCTTTTCTCCGCCCAGCAGCAGCCAGCCGTGGCCCAGCACCTGCTTCGGCAGTGGCAGACCGGCGCTCATGAGCATGGCAGGCCATATGATGGAGTGGAACCTTACGATCTCCTTTCCTACCAGATGGACATCGGCAGGCCAGTATTTTTCGTAAAGCTCAGGCTCGTCAGGATAACCCAGGGCCGTGATATAGTTGGTGAGGGCGTCAAGCCACACATAGATAACATGTTTTTCGTCTATTGGTACCGGAATGCCCCAGTCGAAGGTAGATCTGGAAATGCACAGGTCATCCAGTCCCTGTTTGATAAATGACACCATTTCGTTCCTCCTGCTTTCCGGCTGGAGGAAGTCAGGGTTTTTCTCAAACAGTTCCAGCAGTTTGTCTGCATATTTGGAAAGTTTAAAGAAATATGCCTCCTCTTTGGCTGCCTGGACAGGCCGGCCGCAGTCAGGACAGCAGCCGTTCACCAGCTGGCTCTCGGTCCAGAAGGATTCGCATGGAGTGCAGTAAAGGCCTTCATATTCTCCTTTGTATATATCGCCGTTTTCGTATATCTGCATGAAGATCTGCTGCACCCTCTTTACATGCCGGGGCTCTGTTGTCCTGATAAAATCGTCGTAGGAAATCTCCATGGTCTCCCAGAGTTTTTTGATCCCCTCTACGATCTCATCCACATATTCCTGAGGGGAAACTCCCCTGGCCTGGGCCAGCGTCTGTATCTTCTGTCCGTGCTCATCTGTACCTGTCAGGAAGCGCACATCGTAGCCGCTGAGCCTCTTGAACCTGGCCATGGCGTCAGCCATCACGGTACAGTAGGTATGCCCTATATGCAGGTTTGAGCTGGGATAGTATATCGGTGTTGTTATATAATAAGTTCCTTTCTCTTTTGCCATTCTCTGTGTTTCCTTCCGTTATTCATTGTAAGTCCCGCTGGTTTCTTTCTTTGTCATCACAGCTGCCGTTACAGCCGCTCCTGCCAGGGCCATGATCCCCATTGCTTTGAGCAGCGTCTGCGGTTTTACCACGATCTTGGACTTGGGTTCTTTTCCTCTTATCAATCCTATCTTCATCTGTATGTCCTTCTTTCCACATAATCAACGATAAGTCCTACCGCTTCCTCTTCTGTGATATAGCTGCTGTTGATCGACAGGTTGTAGTTCCTGTAATCTCCCCACTTCTGACATGTGTGATAATTATAGTAATTCTGTCTTGCCTTGTCGTAGGTGGCTATTATGTCGTCGATCTTTGCAGGATCTTCTCCGTATTTTTCTATGGCTCTCTTCTTTCTGTCCTCTACTTCGGCATGAATGAACACATTGGTCACTCCCGGCATGTCCTTGAGCACATAATCGGCGCAGCGTCCTACGATCACGCCTTCGTTGGTCTTGCCTATCTGGCTGATGACCTGAAACTGAGCGAGGAACATCTTTTCATTTACAGACAGAGGGCTTGCATTGATCCCTTCGCTGAAATTCAGTGCGGAAGCCAGATTATAGGCAAAGCTGTTTTTAGCGTTGAGTTCTGCGTTTTCCATGAGCTCCCTGGAAAATCCGCTTTCTTCAACGGCCATATCTATTATCTCTTTATCGTAGAAAGGTACGCCCAGCCTTTCTGCAAGGAGCTTTCCTATGATCCTGCCGCCGCTCCCATATTCACGGCTTATTGTTATCAACTTTTTCATAACTATTCCTCCTCTATGAATGCGCTGTAAATGGCTTTGATAGCTTTCTCAAAGTCTTTATTCTCAACTCCTACGATTATGTTCATCTCGCTGGAGCCTTGTTCTATCATCCTGATATTTACTTCTGCTTCACCAAGGGCGTTGAAAAGTCTTGCCGATACTCCCGGCCTGTATGACATGCGGCGGCCCACTGTGGCTATAAGGGCCATATTTTCAAAGACATCTATGCTGTCTGGCTGCAGTCTCTGGCGGAATGCATCCAGCACCTCGTCCAGCCTGTCTCCCAGAGCCTTGTTTGACATCACTACTGAAACCGTATCTATGCTGCTTGGCAGGTGCTCAAAATTTATATCATAGTCATCCAATATCCCAAGTATCCTACGGACAAATCCTCTCTCACTGCTCATCATATTTTTATACAGGGCAACAACGGTAAAGTCTTTGTTGCCGGCGATACCTGTGATTATGCTTCCATCTCCCGGGTCATGGCTTTCTGCAGTTATAAGTGTTCCCGGGTCTTTAGGATCGTTTGTATTCCTTATGTTTATCGGCACATTTGCCATCCTTGCTGGATATATGGCGTCTTCATGGAGCACACTGGCTCCCATATAGGAAAGTTCCCTGAGTTCTTTATATGATATTGTGGTTATCTTTTTCGGGTTTTTCACGATCCTCGGATCGGCCACAAGAAAACCTGACACATCGGTCCAGTTTTCGTATACATCGGCGTTTATGGCTCTCGCCACAAGTGCTCCTGTTATGTCGGAGCCTCCCCGCGAAAAGGTCTTGATCTTGCCATCAAGGTTTGAACCGTAAAAGCCCGGCAGAACGGCTCTCTCGTGCTGCTGCAGGGCCTCCCTCAGTCTCCTGTCCGTTTCATCCATCATGATCTTGCCTCTGGCGTCAAACTTTATCAGATCAGCAGTGTCCACAAAATCATATCCCAGGAATGCAGCCACAAGTATGGCGTTGAGGTACTCTCCCCTTGATGCCACATAGTCGGCGCTTGGGTTTTTCTTGAGGTTTTCTCTTATTTCATCAAAATATACAGAAAGATCTATATCTATCCCCAGGTTCAGTTTGACAGCCATATATCTGTCGATGACTACCTGAAAGATCTGGTCGTATGCCAGATTATGATCCATATGGGTCTTACACAGATATAAAAGGTCTGTGATCTTGTTGTCGCCGTCGTATCTCTTGCCCGGAGCTGAAACGACGATATATCTTCTGTCCGGATCATGTTCTATGATCTCTTTTGTCTTGGTTAGCTGGATTCCGTCGGCGACAGATGAGCCGCCGAACTTGGCTACTTTTATGCCCATGGAGCTGTTCCTTTCTCTCAAAAAATCTTATGTAACTTTGCTATAATTATATTACAAGACCCGTTGCTTTTCAATAACTTTAAAGAAAAGGGGCGTCCTGCGCCCGCATAAAGAAATGCGGCGTAAAGAAAAAGGCCGGCTTCTGCCGGCTATTCTGGTATTTTCAATATCAGTATCAGTTTATCAGTCTTGCTCTTTTCAGTCCCATTACGATCAGCGGGATCAGCACTATGTGCAAAACTATGCCCGGCACTGCCGTCAGCACTGCTCCACTGATAAACATTTCCCATGTGAACTGGGCGCTTGTCACGCCGGCGATGATGAGCCGCGCCAGCCCCCATACCACTCTGCCTGCTATCATTGATATGATAAGGGACACATAAATGTTCACAGTCTTTTTCGGCAGTATCTTGTACAGCAGTCCTGCCACAAGGCCGTAGGTGAGCATTTCAAAGGCCATGCCCACGCCCACAGGCATGAGTGGCGGCATGCCGAAAGCCGCATATCTTATGAACGGCGCCACAAAACCTACTGCAGCCGCCCATTTCCATCCGCATATGTAAGCGCACAGAAATACAGGAATATGCATAGGACTGAGCATGTTTCCTATGGTCTGTATCTGTCCTGTCAGAAAAGGCAGTACCATGGCGATCGCCAGGCACAGAGCCGCCAATATCATATCTCTCGTTCTCGTGTTTTGATTGGTCATTGATTTCTTATCCTCCTCTGGGGAAAGTATCCTTCGGGTTCTCCTCGGGATTTTCCAAAAAATAAAAGATACAGCTCCGTCCTTCTGGCCGGATGCTTGTACCTTCTGGTATCAGAATATCAGCTTCTGCTGATTCTTTGATCTTCTCTATGGCCTCAGCGATAAGTTCTGATGTGGTCTTATCTTCTGTGCCGATAACTATATTATTACATTTGTTGACCGGAATCAAGATTTTTTTTGCCTGGCTCTGTCCGACAGCCACGGCCATTGCCGGAGTGATCTCCCCCAGCAGGGAGTCGGCGATGGCTATGCCTATGGGGCCGACTATTATCTCCGCATTCCTTGCACCTACTATCACGGCGTTTTCACCTGTGGCACCGTTGGAGGCCCCTGCCTTGAGCATGCAGGTAGTTGCCGCTATATTTGTCCCGACAGCTGTTATTTCCGCATCAGGCATGATCTTTTTGACAGCTTCCACCATCTGCTTTCCCAGCATTCCTCCCTGGCCGTCTATTATCAAGACTTTTTCCATATATCCCATCCTTTTCATCGGCGGCCGTCAGACTTATCGTTATCACCGCTGTCTTTCAGTTTTCGTTTCAGGTCTTCAATCAATGCGCTGTTGAGCATGCGCTGTGCTTCTTTGACATCTTCAACGCCTTCTATATCCACTACCTGTGCAGCCAGCACATGCCGTTTGTACCATCCTCGGTTAAGCCGGTCCAATATGGCTTTTTTATACATGGGTGCGCTGTTTCTGGCGCGGATCAGATATACTCTTATCACAAAACCGGGCGAAAACTTCTTCACTTCAAAGAAAATCTGGTCATGCCCCATTTTTTCAAGTGTTTCACTTATATCCGATACTATTTCCTCGCATATGACTCTCATCCGCCCCCGGCTGCATATGGCGAAAAATCCCATGCCGAAAACAGCCGCTGCGATCATTGCCGCCGCGGTCCCGAAAGCTTCGCGCACTGCAAAATACATTATCAGTGCCGGTACAAAACACAGCCATCTGATGGTTTCCAGCTTGCTGCTGTTTTTTTCTGCTTTGTTTTTTTCTGTCTTGCTCATTTTACATTACTCCTTTTTATATTATATGCGCCTGCGGCCGCCGTTGCAATATGAAATATGCCATGCTATAATCAAAATACAGAAATGCCCGCCGGGCGCGCTGTTTCTGGCTCAGCACAGGTGAGTGCCGGAAGCAGTCCGTGCAGGAGTTGAGGATATATTCCGGTCGAGGGCCGACGCAGGAGTTGAGGATATATTCCGGTCGAGGGCCTGCGCAGGCATATTGCGAGCATATGTTGTATATTTTCGGATTTTTTTGAAATATTACAACATTTATGGTGTTCCGGCATACTTTTTACGGGATTTTCTTCATGAATGTTGTAATTTTTCCGTAAAGCAGAAAATATTACAACTTTTTTTCAGAAATGTTGTATTTTTTCAGAAAAATCATTTTTTCTACAACATTCGTCTCTCAGGGACAGGTGAAAACGGGTAAAATCCCTTCCAATGTTGTAATATTTCAGTTTTTCCGTAAAAAAATGCAACATAAGAAACTTTGGAGGTAAACAGAATGACACTTAGCAAACCGTTGAACAAATATTTTGACCACACTCTGCTCAAGGCTGACGCCACCACGGAGCAGATAGACCAGCTTTGCAGGGAGGCTCTTGAATATGATTTTTACTCAGTATGCGTAAATTCATGCAATGTAGCCCAGTGCGCCGATTCCCTCAAAGGCTCGGATGTGAAGATCGCCGCTGTAGTCGGCTTTCCTCTCGGCGCATGCACCACGGCAACGAAAGCTTTTGAGACCGAAGAGGCCTGCAAGGACGGGGCTTCCGAGATAGATATGGTCATCAATATCGGCGCCCTCAAAGAAGGAGGCGAGGACTTCGTGTATGACGACATCAAGGCGGTAGTCGGCGCAGCAGCCAGGTACGACGCCATCGTAAAGGTCATCATCGAGACATGTCTCCTGACCGATGAGGAAAAAGTTACCGCCTGCCGTCTTTCCAAGGAAGCAGGTGCCGCCTTCGTAAAGACTTCCACCGGATTTTCCACCGGAGGCGCCACGGCTGCCGATGTGTCCCTCATGCGCAGTATCGTCGGCGATGACATGCAGGTGAAAGCCAGCGGCGGCATCAGGGATTACGAAACCGTCATGGAAATGATCGAAGCAGGCGCCGACCGCATCGGAGCCAGCGCTTCTGTCAAGATCATGGAAGCCGCCGGGGAAAAGCAGGCCGGAGATGTAACAAGTATCATAACTTTGAGTTAAGAAGTAACATAGTTTGGGATTCTATTTTAAATTCACAGATTTCTTTCACTCTACCAACTGAATGTTTCACTTATTTCATTAGATGAATTATTCCTCACTATATTACTTTATGACTTTGTTTATTTTGACAATTTTTTCAGAGTATTCTTTTTGTATTTATTAAAAAGCAAGCCTTCAAACCGATAAACTTCTCTTATTACAGTTTGAAGGCTTGCACAAACAACAGGATTAGCCCTTGATTGTTATATGACTATCCAATTTTATCTCGTTCTGGACTCACTCTCCAATTGAAAATATTTTGAAGCAATCTATTGAGCTTTAATGAGATATTATCGGATTACCATATTTATATGTCGGTCTTTCGGCTTTCCAAATTACGCCTCGTTCGCCACCACTATCTTGTCCGACAAATCTCTGTGTAATTACAACATTTGAGATTATGCCAGACATGCTTGGCTTATTAAAATCTTCATAGATGGTCGTATACATATCCTCCAGGTACTCCAAATATGAAGCATTTCCATTCACCGCACCTCCAAATACAGCGGAAGCAAATCCTAACCCCATATTGAAAAGGCCCGCAATGCTTAAAAGAAGATTGAAAAGTTCCAATGTTGTATTATTCTGCCGATCATCAATCTTTCTCCTTATTTCAATAAGTTTTTCTAATCCTGCATCATTATTAAGGATTTTATAAGTGTGTGTTTTGTACTGTTTGTTTGCCATTTTTTCTTCTCTCTTTCTTTTATATATTATCATCGATGATATCACTATATTATCATAGTGATATCATTTCGTCAATGCTTTTTTTCAACTTTTTCGTTATTTTTCATATTCTTTAATAATGAAACAAGAACATCAGGTATAGGAACATTTATTTTAGCTAAATTTTCTATGATACTAAAGCATTCATTTAATATAAAACAAACTGATACTACAGTACATATATTAGTATCCCCCGTTATTTGTGACATATCAATTAATCTGCATATAGTTACACATACTATGATACCGATTTTTTTAATTATACCTTCTCGTCCTATTGTAGAATTCACTTTTTTTTCGATAATCGCAACAAGTACACCAGTAAAATAGTCTGCTACAATGAATAAAAGTAGTATTGATATCTTTGAAAGATCCATACATAAACCTCCTTAGTTTTTTACATCATTATGATATCACTTTTTTATCACTTTTGCAACACCTTTTTCTTGACATTGTTGCAAATACTATATAAAATATTTTTATAAATACTATAAATATACTTTGAAAAAAGGAGATTTTTATTGTCATGGTAAAATTCACAGAAAAAGAAATAAAAATATTGCTTACATATGCTTATGATTTGTTACAAGCGATGAATAGCGATAATATCCTTATGCTATCTGATGGAGTGTCCTCCTTTTCTCGTACCGAGATATATATCCTTATTAAAAAAATAGAAACCCTTTTACAAAAAGACGCCAAAAAGTAACTATATATTACAATAAGAAAGTGATTATTAAATTCTTTTTATTGCATGAAAATGAACATTGACTTTCATATCACTATGCTATATAATAGTTATCACTTAGAAAGGTGGTAAACTCATGGCTATTAGCAATAACAAAACTAGAATTCTTATCACGCTTCCTTTGAAAGACAAAGAATTACTCGAAAAAGTTGCAAAAAAAGAAAACCGTTCAGTAAGTAATTATGTTTATACATTGATTTTAAAAGATTTAGATGACAAGCAAAAACATTTATAAGCCGATCGCAGGAGGTAAACAGGATATGAAAAAGACTGTCAGCGTTAAAACGGCCGTTATCGCAAGTCTCGTGTTTATTATCTGTATCTGCGCGCTTTTTCTGATCATGCAGAGGCAAAATAACGAAAAGCTCAATAACATCCTGCAGATAAACCTCGATCAGATCTTTCGTGCTGCGGAAAAAGCAGACAGGCAACTGGCCGCAGGCGACACGGCAGAAAACGAGATCTACATCGCTTTCGCCGGCGACTGCTTCGTTCCGGCCAATACCATAAGGGCGGTTGATTCCGACAAATACGATACTACCGAGCTCTATCTTTTCCTGCTGAGGCTGTCAGGAGCAGAGACCCTAGAGGCCGACGATGCGGAAAAGGCCAGGGCAATCCTCTCTGCCATCATCGAGGGCTACGATTCGGTGGACTGGCGAAACACGGAGGGCCTCGGAAAGTCGGGGTATTACGACTTTCTGTCCGGCGACCCGCAGGAAGTAAGCGCCATGGTCCAAAGTATCGAGCAGGCCGCAGCCCGATAAGCGTCGCCGGCAGAGAGGCATTAGACAGGCAGGTCAGACAGAGGCTCGCAGGCTGCC
>UQOC01000069.1 GCA_900542565.1 uncultured Eubacteriales bacterium
AGCTCTTCCGATGCCATGCTCAGCGCACATGATCGGTATGGCGAAGCAGAAAAATATCACCAGATAAGCTATGAGGAAGGCTCCGCCTCCGTTGAGGGTTACAACTCGTGGAAATCGCCAGAAGTCTCCGGCGCCGATGGCTGCTCCAAGCAAAGTGAGCAGTAGTCCTATCCGGCTGCTAAAGCCATGGCCCTTGTTTTCTTTTTTGTCCATTGCTCTCTCCTTTCATGATCTAAATAGGTGTCGCTTACCTGTCTCAAAGAGACGGTAATCTAAATTGCAACTTGTATGCCAAAGCCCTTTAACAGGATTTTATGCTCAGACAGCAGATTTTCTTCTGTTTTTTTACTCTTGAACGCCGTAAAACAGCATAAAAAATACCCGCAGTTCCGGAAGATGTATAATTTTTTTCACTTTTTTCTCTCCGCTTTATTTTTTATCCGGTCAAAATGCCAGCGGGTGTAGAATTATTTATACATTGAAACGGTGCTGGTGTGTATTTTTTTATACGATATGGGATCTTTACCTGAAACTGTCTTGTTTATCCAGTTCTGTCCGTAAAACTTCGCCAAGGACTTTTTTTACATAGGAACAGTCGGTATTGGTGTCTGCCGCCAGAAAGTCAATGTCCTCTGCCGTAAGCTTTCCACCGGCCTTTTCAGCGGTTTTCAGGATGAGCTTCCTGCGCATGTGGTCAAGGTCAGCGTCTTTGCAGGCGAACAGACCGGGATCAGAAGGCAGTATTATGTTTTTGCCGGGGATATCCTCAGAGGACGGATCTCCAAATCTTATTTCTATCCCGTTTTCCCGTGCAAAGGAAAGCTGCGGCTGGATATGTTTGCCTGCTCCTGTGTACTCGGTCTCTGTCACCACGATGATCTCCTCCTCCGGCAGTTCCCTGGCAAGGGCAAAGGCGCATGCAAGGGCCGTGTTGCCGGCCGGTCCCCTTTCCAGACCTTCAAGGATCGCCAGCATTTCGGTCATATACATCACTTCACCCTGTGTGACGGTCACATAGCGGTCCATATACCTGAGTGGCCTTGCTGCACTTCTTGGTATATCCCCGCTGTCAGGATTCATGGCATGGGGTATGCCGAAACCCGTGTGCCCTGTCGTGCATGACTTCATGTTAAACTGAGAATCGGAAGCCATGTGCAGACCTGTCAGATCGATGGATGCTCCAACGATCTTTGTATCTTTATATCCGGATTTTTTCAGTCCCCTGGCCGCTCCGGTGACCATTCCGCCTCCTGCATAGGTACAGACCGCCATGGCAGGCTCTTTTCCATACCTGTTCCTCACTTCCAGGCCTATTTCATATCCCAGTGTCTCAACACCTGCCACTCCAAAAGGCGAATACAAGGAGGCGTTGAAATATCCTGTATCCTCCATTATGGAGAGATGCTCATAGAACAGCTCAGGTCCTACGGTCAGCTGTATCACTTCAGCTCCCAGAGCCTCGCATTTCCTGGCTTTTTCTATGATCTCCGGCTGTCCTACTCCTCTGGAATCATAGCACTCCTGTATGATTATGGCTTTCAGGCCCCTCATTGCGGCCTGAGAAGCTACGGCAGCGCCGTAATTGCCGGAGGTTGCGGCGATCACACCCCCATATCCCTGTCTTTTCGCCTGTGCGACGGCCAGGGAAGCCCGTCTGTCCTTGAAAGACCCTGATGGATTTGCAGCTTCGTCCTTTATGAGGATGGTTGCTCCGTATCCGGGCCTTGAGTATTTCCTTGCCAGCTTTGTTATGTTGCGCAGTTCCAGCAGCGGTGTTTTGCCAACGCCTGTTTCCTCCTGTATACGGGCGGCCTGTTCCATATCAAAGCCTGTCGAAGCCATCAGGGCCTCATAGTCAAAAGCGGCTCTTCCTTTTTCAAACCTGCTGTAATCAAGTCCCAAGGCCTTTTTCATGATTTCCGCAGACCTTCCCATCACAGATTCGTAGTCCTTGGCCAAAGCCATCATTTTTCACCTCCATACATTATCTCTCTGAGCTGTTTATCGATTTCTATCATCTCAGGTACGAATTTACCGTAACTGTGGGTATAGTGGGGATTTTCCTCTGTCAATATTCCCTGCTCCACTCTGCCGGAAGCAGTTTTTACATGCACCGTATCTCCCATATGTCCTTCTTCATCCAGCAGGGAGCCTTTTACCCACATCTCAAAGTCGCATTTTTGAGTGTCATCGGGAAGTCTTGCTGTTCGTTGGTCCGCCTTCAGGATGACATCGTGTATGCGCACCCAATCGCCTTTTTTGGCCATCTGTTGTGTCCCTCCTTTAAAAGTTTTAATATATATTTATCGGGAAAAGCAATTTTCATGCCATGTAATGGTATGTCACAGGCTCTCAGCCTCCTGTCTGACATGGGAGCCGTTGGCACAGTAATTGCTTGATATTTTTTTTTAAAGGAACCGATATGATGTGGGGAAATTTATCTTCTCCGCAGCATAATATTTAATGGTTAAGTTTCAAGGAGGAAATTTCAATGAACGGAAAAAAAGTTTTCAGGACCATCGAAACCCATACCCTCGGACAGCCTACCCGCAATATCGTAGGAGGTTTTCCCCATGTACCGGGCTCTACGATGGCAGAAAAATTCATTTACATGAAAGAAAACGAGGACTGGTTCCGCAAACTGCTGTCCTACGAGCCCAGAGGCAACGACTATATGTCCTGCACCCTTATAACAGAGCCCTGCCTGCCGGAAGCCGATGTGGGAGTCCTTTATTTTGAAACCAGCGGCTGGCTGCCCATGTGCGGCCACGATACCATGGGTGTGGCGGTTGCCCTTATTGAGACAGGAATGGTCGATGTTACCGAACCTGTTACGGTCATCAGGCTTGACACAGCGGCCGGGCTCATAACGGTGGAGGCAAAGGTGGAAAACGGCGTTGTCCAGGAAGTTTCTTTCACCAATGCCCCTGCTTTTGTCCTGCGCCAAGATCTTACGGTAGAGACCAGGGATTTTGGCTTCCTTACCATGGATGTCTCATGGGGAGGCAATCTCTACGCTATCCTTCCGGCTGATTCTGTCGGTATACCTATCTGTCCGCAAAACGGCGCCCGCCTCGTTGAAGCGGCCCAGTCCATAGCTGCGGATATCAACCGTCAGGTGGATTTTCGCCACCCTGATCTGCAATTTGTTGAGCAGGTTACCCATGTGGAGTTTTACGGAGAGCCCAAGACCGTCGGCGCAGACATCCAAAACTGCGTCGTTGCTCTGCCAAAGACCGTCGACCGGTCGCCTTGCGGCACCGGGACTTCTGCAAAATCGGCTGTCCTTTACAATAAAGGCAGGTTAAAAGTGGGAGAAAGCTTTGTCCACGAGAGCATAATCGGCTCTCTGTTCAGGTGCGAGATAGTTGATACGGCCACAGTAGCGGGCTTTCCTGCTGTTGTGCCGAGGGTGACCGGCAATGCCTGCATACAGGGCTTTGCAACATGGATACTTGATCCAAAGGACACTTTCCCTGAAGGTTTTCTCCTTGGATAGATGATATATAGGATCGGCAGCTATGAATACTTCTGGAAAAGATAAACAGACAACATATCTCAATATAGAAATTTCCAATAATGAACCCACATTTACCGATGCAAAAACAGCCGCAAAGATCATCTTTGATTTTCTTGTGACAGAGCGTGGCCTTCAAGACGAGCCCCTCGCTTTGTGCTTCTGCGACGGCAGCGTGGTTTCAGCCTTTCCCCATGGGCAGGAAGCATCAGATGATCTCCATGGCTTGCAGCAGGCCGCCGCAAGCCATGCCGGAGCCGGGTTTCCTCCGTCCGGCTCAGACGGCGGCGCCGTCGGAGGATATGGTTTTTTCATCGCAGCAGGTAGTGGAAAAGCAGTCAAGGCTGCGGCCGAAAAACTTAAAAGTGATTTTGAGCTGCTGTTTTCCGCTTTCGGCCATAACCAGCAACTGCGGGAATTCATCTTTGACGGCCTTGATGCACTGCCAAACTCAATATGCGTGTACGATAAGGAGCTCCGGCTTTTGTATGCCAACTCTGATTTCTGCGACTATCTGCACATCAAAGACCGGGAAGCTGAACTGGGCAAACACATCAATGATGTGCTCCACACCTGCGGTACACGGTTCACATCCATAAAAAAGCCCCACAGCTATCTCAAAGTAAACGATGTCATAAAATACGGCAAACCTGTCATCGACTGGGAAGTTGAGGTCACCAGCGATAAGAGTCCAGGGGAATGCATGATCGCTTCCAACGATATGTATCCGCTTTTTGACACTCGCAACGAGGTCAGCGGCGTTGCTGAAATTTCCAGATCCCGCAATACAAAGATAAATCAGGTCCGTGATACCCTGGGGCTTGTTGCTGATTATACTTTTGAGGACATTCTCGGAAACAGCAGGCCTATGCAAGATGTGAAGAAGCTTGCCATGTCCTTTGCCATAAGCCCTTATAATGTGCTGATATATGGTGAAAGCGGCACGGGGAAAGAGCTTTTCGCCCAATCTATACATAATTACAGCACCCGCAGGAACAAGCCTTTCGTTGCCATCAACTGCGCCAGCATATCTCCTGAGCTCATAGACAGCGAATTATTTGGATACGAAAGCGGCGCCTTTACAGGCGCCTCCAAAAACGGTCATGTAGGAAAGATTGAATTGTCCAACGAAGGCACCCTTTTCCTCGATGAAGTGGCCGAACTTCCTCTCCATGCGCAGACAAGGCTGCTGCGCACTCTTGAGACCGGGCAGATAACCAGGCTCGGCGGCAGCCGGAATATATCTGTAGATGTAAGGGTGATCGCTGCTACTAACCGATCATTGGAAAAAATGATAGAAGAGGGGCTGTTCCGTGAGGATCTGTATTACAGGCTCATGGTCCTTAATATAACGATACCGCCTTTAAGAGAGCGGCCAGAGGATATAATCCCCTGCTGTGAGTTTTTTCTCCGGCAGGCCATGCGCACCAACACAGCAGGTAAAAAGACCATTGAAAAAAATGCCATGAAACTTCTGCTTGGTTATGACTGGCCCGGCAATGTCAGGGAACTCCGCAACATAATCAACAGAGTTTATGTCATGTCATCATCTTCTGTCATATCAAGAGAATCACTGATCGCCGCTTTCCAGTTCAACAATCCCCATTACAGCGGTCTGACCGCAGAAATGACCCCGGCTGAAATGCTCCGCGAAAAACAGCTTGAGATCAGCCGTTCCTACGCCTCTCTGCTCAAGGAAGCCCTGCTGCTGGCAAGCGGCAACAAGGCAGAAGCAGCCAAGCTCATGGGCGTATCTCGAAAGACGATCTACAACATGCTGGAAAAATATAAGGAATATCTGAAATAAAGGACGCTGATGCAACACCATCTGCCGGGTTTTGCGGAAAACCCGGCAGATATGTCAGAGAAATCCAAAGCCTTATGCAAGCTTCCATTTCTGGCTTTCCGCCTGCAATTTGACCATACGGGCATAGAAGCCGTTTTGTTTCATCAGGACTTCCGGTGCGCCTTCTTCTGCGACAATACCATCTGAAAGAACCACGATCTTGTCTGCACCGGCCACGGTACGCATCCTATGGGCGATCACAAGCACGGTCTTATCTGCTATCAGACGGGAAAGGGCGGTCTGGATAAGGGTTTCATTTTCCACATCCAGCGAAGCGGTGGCCTCGTCAAGGAGGATGATCGGCGAGTTTTTCAAAAAGGCCCTTGCGATTGAAATCCGCTGCCGCTGGCCGCCGGATAGCTCACAGCCGTTTTCACCTATATTGGTATTCCAGCCGTCCGGCAGTTTTTCAGCGAATTCGTCTACATTTGCAAGTCTGGCGGCTGCCAAAACCTGTTCATCAGTGGCGTTTTTATTTCCGATCCGTATATTTTCCATGATCGTATTGTCAAACAGTGTAACATCCTGAAATACAATGGAAAAGAGAGAAAGCAGCGTTTCCGGGTCCACTCCGGAAATATCCATGCCGCCCACGGTGATCTTTCCCCTGCTCACATCCCAGAACCTTGCCGCCAGCCGTGAAACCGTGGTCTTACCGCCACCGGAAGGTCCCACCAGCGCTGTGACTTCGCCCTGTCTTGCGGTAAATGAGACATCTTTCAATACTGTCTCTCCCCTGTTATAAGCAAACCCCACATGATCGAAAACGATATCGTATCCTTCGTTGGAAAGCCTGTTTTCTCCGTGCTGGATGGGATGATCGAGGATCTCGTTCATTCGGCCGATATTGGTCCGGGTACTTATAACAGCCGCCAGATTTTGCAGCGCTCCCTGCAGAGGATCGTAAAGCCTCGATACAACAAGCAGGAACATGAAAAAGGCCATCACAGCAAGGCTTCCTCTTACAAGCAGGATAGAACCTGCCAGTGCAACCGTAGCGATCCCCAGCTTTAATACCAGTGATGCAGATACCACAAAGGCTGCCAGCCCGAATTCGTTCAGGATAGAACGGCGCTCCACGGCGCGGATTTTTTTTCCAGGCCCTTCAAGTATTCTGTTTCGGCGTTGTTGGCCTTCAGATCTCGTACTGTCTCAATACACTCCTGGATCCCGTCCGCACAGGCCATCTTCACATCCATTGCCTTTTGATTGAGTTTTTCCTGTATCTTTGCAGAAAAACCAACAACAGCAAAAGCAACGGGCATCACCCACAGGGCCGCCAGCGCCATGCGCCAGTCAAATGCCAGGAGGCTGATGGAGATCAGGACAGTAGAAATGATCGAACCTGCCAGTTCAGGTATAAAATGTGAAAAGCTCTGTTCCAAAAAAGTGCAGTCAGCCATGATGGTGCTGGTCAGATCTGCCAGATCCTTTTTCCCGAAGAATGACAGGGGGATTTTTCGCAGATGTTCAGCAAGGGTGATCCTCCGCACGCCGCTTTCAGTATAAGTTGCAAAATATGTGGCGTTGTACTGGATGTATGTGGTAAGCAGGATCAGACCGATGCACACTGCGCAGCCGGCAATATAAAAACCTGCTTTTCCGTCAGGAATACCGCCATTCATCAGGTCAGCCGTTAAAAAATACAAAAGTCCTACAGGAAACATAAAGGAAAGATTCTGAAGGACACAGGCCAGGCAGCCTTTCACCAGATCTTTCGCCCCCTGTTCAGAAAGGGCATATCGTTTCTGAAGCTTTTTTATCACTGTTATCGTACCTCCTTTTCAACCTTCCACTGAACGGAAGTCTGATAGTCCTGCCACATACGGCTGAAAACGCCGTCTTTTTTCAGCAGTTCCTCCCAATCGCCGCTTTCCGCCACATGTCCGTCCTGGATCACATAGATCTGATCTGCACCGGTAACTGTAGAAAGCCGGTGGGCGATCATTATGACTGTTTTTCCCTCAGCCATTTTGGAAAAGGCAGCCTGTACCCGTGTTTCATTATCCGGATCGGCAAAGGCTGTAGCCTCGTTCCCATTAGCACAACCGGCGCAAACCCGCATAAATACGGGACTTTTCAAAAAATCTAAAGACAATTAAACGGCTCTATAATCACACTAAGACGCTTTTTTCGTTAGTCTGCAACGAGAAAGGCGTCTTTTTTATTCCCAGAGCCGAAAGGAGGCGACGCCATGTATTTCACATCCGGCGGCGACCGCGCCTTTGAGAGCCTTATGCAAGGCAAGCCCGGCTTCGACCACTACGACAGCGGCGACGCCGGAGCGCCGGAGGATTGCGGCGACTGCCGTTTCTACCGTCCCGACTGGAAATATCAGTTTTGCGTTTACGCAGAGTGCCCTTACCAGCCGGGCAAGCTCACCGCCCTTGACGCGGTGAAATTCCAAGTGAAAGGAGTTGACGACGAAATGGCAGTTTTTCGTGTGGAGAAGAACCGGGGCTACACGGTAATGAGCAACCACCACCTGCGGAACAAAGACCTGTCCCTGAAAGCCAAGGGCCTGCTTTCGCAAATGCTGTCCCTGCCGGAAGATTGGGACTACACACTGAAAGGCTTGTCTCTTATCAACCGGGAAAGCATCGACGCCATACGGACGGCGGTGTGGGAGCTGGAAAAGGCCGGGTATATCACCCGCCAGCAGAACCGGGACGGCAAGGGCAAGATGGCCGACATGGTTTATACCATCTACGAACAGCCGCAGCCCCGGCCAGAGGCAGCGGAGGAAGAACAGCCGGGATTGGAAAACCCGGTGTTGGAAAATCCAACATCGGATAATCCAACGTCGGAAAACCCGGTATCGGGAAATCCAACGCAAATAAATAAAGATATACAAACTAAAGACCCATTAACTACTGATCCATCAAGTACCCATTCCATTCCTATCCTTTCCCCAAACCCCTCTCCTGCGGAGGGCAAGGCGGCACAGCCGCCGGAACGGAAGCGAAAGGAAGCGAATGAGGCATACTGGGTGTATGAGGAAATTATCAAGGACAACATCAGCTATGACATTCTGAAAGCCGATCTGCCCTATGACGGCGACCGTCTGGACGAGATTGTAGACCTGATCCTTGAAACCGTCTGTACCCGGCGCAAGACCATCCGCATTGCCGGTGACGACTATCCGGCGGAGCTGGTGAAATCCAAGTTTATGAAGCTGGACAGCGAACATATCCGCTTTGTGCTGGATTGCCTGAACAGGAATACCACGGAAATCCGAAACATCAAGCAGTACCTACGGGCGGCGCTGTTCAACGCCCCGTCCACGATTGGGAATTACTATTCTTCCCTTGTGGCCCATGATATGGCGACCGGGAAAATCTGAAAGGAGGACGGCCCGATGAAACAGGGTGCATTGATTTTTGACGAGCAGGCAGACCGCTACGACATCCGTTTTGACCTTGCGGACTACTACGGCGGGCTGCACTGTGGGGAAACCTTTGACGTGATGGTGGGCGGCAGGTGGAAGCCTACCCGCATTGAAATGGCCGAGGACTGGTATCTGGTAGGCATCCGCGCCGACGACCTTTCCGGCCTGCGGGTGCGGATTTAAGCCATCCCGCCGCCTGCCTGCTGGACTTCCAAAGGAGGGATAGCAGTTGCAGGAAGAAGTAGACCAGAAAACCATAGCGTTAGCGGTGAAAACCGGGAAGCTGACCGGCCAAGTGCTGCAAGCGGCCATGAAGAAATTTCTGGCCGCCCGGCAAAAGGGCAAAGCCAAAGCCCACCACGGCCACCAAAGCCTGCGGCAGCTCAAAAAGGACGGTTCGGCCCTCTCCAACATCGAAATCACCGACGCGAATATTGGCCTGTTCAAGCCCTGCGCCAAGAAATACGATATTGACTACACGCTGCGGAAAGACAGTTCCACCCACCCGCCGCGCTATATCGTGATTTTCAAGACCAAGCAGGCCGACAATCTGGAACAGGCGTTCAAGGAGTTCACGGCCAAGAAGTTGAGCCGGGAGGAACGGCCCTCAATCCGAAAGACCCTATCCGCCCTGAAACAAAAGGCTGCGGCTAAAACGCAGCAGCGGGCCAAGGAGAAAGTCAAGGAAAGGGGGCTGTCACTGTGAAACCAGAAGTAAAAAAGCTGATCCTGTCCAATCTCCCGTACCTGATTTTCGTTTATCTGTTCGGGAAGCTGGGGCAGGCATACCGGCTGGCGGCAGGCGTGGACTTGTCGGAAAAGCTGCTGCACTTCATGGACGGCTGTTCGGCGGCCTTTGCAAACGCCGCCCCCAGCATCCACCCTTTTGACCTGTTGATTGGCGTCGCCGGTGCCGCCGCCCTGCGGCTCATGGTGTACTGCAAAAGCAAGAACGCCAAGAAATACCGCAAGGGCGAGGAATACGGCAGCGCCCGTTGGGGGACGGCCAAAGATATTGCCCCGTACATCGACCCCAACTTTGACAACAACATTCTGCTGACGCAGACGGAACGGCTCACCATGAACAACAGGCCCAAAGACCCCAAAACCGCGAGAAATAAAAATGTTCTGGTAATCGGCGGTTCCGGCTCCGGCAAGACGAGATTTTTTGTGAAGCCCAACCTTATGCAATGCGTGTCCAAGGACTACCCGACCTCATTTGTGATAACCGACCCCAAGGGCAGCCTGATCGGTGAGGTAGGCCAGCTTTTGCAGCGCAGCGGCTACCGGGTGAAAGTGCTGAATACCATTAACTTTTCCAAGAGTATGCGGTATAACCCGTTCCGCTACATCCACAGCGAGAAAGACATTTTGAAGCTGGTAAACACGCTGATCTGCAATACCAAGGGCGAGGGCGAAAAGAGCGCGGAAGATTTTTGGATAAAGTCGGAACGGCTGCTGTATTCGGCCCTGATCGGCTATATCTGGTACGAAGCGCCGGACGAGGAAATGAACTTCACGACGCTGCTTGAAATGATAAACGCCAGTGAAGCCCGCGAGGACGACCCGGAATTTCAATCCCCGGTAGACCAGATGTTTGAACGGCTGGAAGAAAAAGACCCGG
>UQOC01000070.1 GCA_900542565.1 uncultured Eubacteriales bacterium
AATGTTCTCTGCTTCTTTTTTTATTCAGTTGTAACATATCTATTGTAAACCTACAGCTTGTGATTATGAATTTTTCTGCGCATATTGACTGGGTGGCATAAAATGAGTATAATATGGTTAGAATACTGCTACCAAATGCAAACAGGAGGTGTGACTATGAATATTCGTCCATCCGCAGCAATCCGCCAGAATTATAACGAGATTGCAGAAATGTGCAGAAAGACCGCAGAGCCGGTATTCCTTACCAAGAATGGCGAGGGAGATCTGGTTGTTATGGATATTGAAACTTACAACCGCAGGGAGAAGATGCTGAAACTCCGTGAGGAACTGCTTGCGGTTGAGGAGGACAGAATAGCGGGAAGAACTGGCTGTACGCTTGATGAACTGGACGCTTATCTTGATGAAGTGATTGCAGAGGTATAGCGTATGGCAGCAAACAGCAAGTACAAAGTCATTGTTTCCGACAGAGCAAAGAGAATGTTAGGGACGCACATCCGTTTTATGGCACAGGTCAATAAAGAGGCAGCAGCGGCAAAGAAAAAAGAGATTATGGCAGCAATGCGCTCTTTAAAGCAGATGCCACAGCGTTTCTCCTACTTTGAGGAACTGTATATCACGCCCAATAAATATCACAAGATGTTCATTGAGAAGTGGTATCTTGTCCTTTATCAAATCCAAGATGATACGGTCTATGTAGAATATATCCTTGACTGCCGCAAGGATTACAGTTGGCTTATTAAATAACAACCGAATATTAGGATGAAAATCGTTACTTAATTACAAGTGGCGTTTTTTATGACGCTTTAGCAAAGAAATCCGCCAGTTAAACTGGTGGAGTAAGCGGCTTTAGCTTTAAGTAAAAAATCTCCTGTGTTAAGATTAAGTCGGTTCCCCAACCGCAAATAATCTTAGCGCAAAGGAGATTTTTAACATGAATAAAAGTGGCCGTCTGAAAAGTATCCTGACAATTATCGCATTCAAACTCCCAGGGAGCTTATAGAGGATGAGTACTATGGAGCAATGGTGCCACACGGAATGCATCTGCCTGCTATCGAAAAAATGACGAAAGAAAGGGGGCTGCCGCTCCGGCCGGCCTGATCGGCCAGCTGTGAGGCAGCCCCCGGCAAAGCAGTTTTTAATCTATCAAAAGGACGATCATAAAAAATAAGACAACGACAGCTCCAAATATCGATCCGATCGCATTGTGCAGACCTCCAAACCTTTCAGAGCGGCCCTGCCGCTTGAAAGCCCGGTATTCGCCTATGGAGATGGCTGCTATCATGACTAAGCCTATAAATGCGATAAAACACTCAAGAGGTCCCATCTTACTTCTCCTTTTTCACTTCTATCCTATTAACATATACGGATAAAACAGGGTTTTGTCACAGATTTTTTTGGATTTTTTTTAGTTCTTTCCTGCAGTATTCATGTCGCAATATTTGAGAAATATTTAACAATACCTTAACACAGCGGCCACCAAATGTCAACCTAAACAAAAAAACAGTATTCACCTCAAAAAAACAGTATTCACCTCACGGCAGTCAACAGCGAGAAAAGCGGCCCGCCTTTCCGCGGGACAGAGAGAAAGTCAGACAGCCGGCAGTCACCGTCAGCACATCAACAGCAGTGCGCAGAATAAGGTCCGGGATGTCAGCGTCGAATACCAGAGGCATAAAGAAGTTGAACAAGAGCAGATCAGCGCCGAACAGCAGAAGACCCAGGATCACCGTGCGGCCGGTCACAGAATCCGTCCTCACATGTCCGTTAAGCCATGTCAGCACCGCAGAGATCGCCGCACCTGTGATAAGGCACCAGATGACGGTCTCAAAAGGTCTTTCAGTGAAAGAAGAATAGATATCAAAGACGAAGTATTGCACTATACGGCCCGATATGAAGCACGCAGCGACCGAGATAAAAGAAATGATGTTAAACACCCGTTCTCTCCTGAGCGGCTTGCCATATCCGTCATTGCCGAAAAATGCTCCCAGGAGCAGTCCCATGACCAGGAGGGCGAGGCTGTCCGCAAGAGGGTAGGTGATGCGGTCCATAGGGGCCACATGAGGCAGAGGCTCCCATAGATAGACGGTCCAGACAACGGTGCATGCAGCACCGTATTTAAGACCCTGCAGGAGTCTGTTTCCGCTGAGAGTATCTCTGATCAGCATGAACATGGAGGCGATGATAGAGTAGGCAAAAACACCGTAGATGCAGAATACCATCGGCATGGTGCCGTTCTGCGCAAAGACGCTTGGCCCCAGGACCGTCTGCTCTCCGGCCGGTATCGAAAGCTGACCTATGATACGCACAGCCGTAGTGATCAGACCTGTGATGATGATCTTTAATACATTGCCCATGATGATAACATCCCTTCCGGTTCATTTTCTTATATTATGGACAGTATAAGGCAAGCGGGTGCTGAGGACAACCGGAGATGGATAAAGACATTGTAAAATCTGTGCAATTTATATCATTTTTATTATTGATACCGTGTCAAAACAGTGCCATATTACATTTGCTGACATAATGTCAAAACGCACATGGCCATGGGTGATCAGGACTGTTCAGCTACGAACGGGGTGATGCTGGAACACCTGTGATCTGCAAGGCTCCGCTTACCATGGAATGCAGCGTGGCAGATATCTACGATACACCTTGGTTTGAAAGCTTCATATGCTCTGTCGATAACACTTATGCAGATGAAAGATATCTGAACGAGGAGGGAAAGATCAGCTACGGGGATCTTAAACCGGTGCTGTTTGAATTTCCAACATATAAATACCTCAAGACCGGAGATGTGATAGGCAAATGCCTGTCGTTCAAAAAAGGTCATGAAGAAGATCAGCAAGAAGGAGATGTGTGACGATGAAATCAAAAGTATATTTCTCAAGAGAAATCACGCCGGAAAAAGTTGTAGACATGTACCGGGCGCTGGGCATTGACCTGCCAGGAAAAGTGGCCGTAAAGGTACATACCGGTGAAAAGGGCAATCAGAACTTTCTGAGGCCGGAATTCTGGCGGCCCATGGTAGAGGCAGTCAATGGAACCATAGTAGAGTGCAATACCGCCTACGGTGATGCGGCAGGCGGCGTGAGAGACCACACGGAATCTCATATGAAACTTCTGGAAGAACACCAATGGACAAAATACTTTGATGTGGACCTGATGTATGCAGAAGGTCCTGATCTTGTTTGGCCTATCCCAAACGGCAAGATCCTCAAAGAAAATCATGTGGGGAAGCACATAGCAGATTATGATTCCATGCTGGTGCTGGCGCATTTTAAAGGCCATCCCATGGGCGGGTACGGCGGAGCCCTTAAACAGCTTGCCATCGGCTGTGCTTCACGGGCAGGAAAAGCGCTGATACACTCGGCCGGCAAGACTGACGACCGTTTCAGGACATGGGAGGAGCATGCCAGCAATGTGGTCTTTCCAGAGGCCATGGCAGATGCCGCATGCAGCATAGCAGAACATTTCAGGGACAGGATAGCCTTTATCAATGTAATGAAGAATCTGTCCGTGGACTGCGACTGCTGTGAGGTCGCAGAGGATCCATGCATGAAGGATATCGGCATACTGGCTTCCCTCGATCCGGTGGCCATAGATCAGGCATGTATCGACCTGGTGGCCGCATCCGATGATCCGGACAAAGAACATTTCATGGAGCGCGTAAACAGCCGAAACGGTATCCATACCATTGAAGCTGCTGCAGATCTTGGGTTCGGTACAAGAGAGTACGAGCTCATCGAACTGTAAACGGCTGAGACCGGAAAAACTCCTGGACAAACTGGAGCATGGCATCCATCTGTGGAGTTATCCACTTGTTCTTGTGGTAGAATAACTGACTGTACATGTATGTTTTTGGGGCGTCTGTTTCAATGACTGTCAGGTCTCCTTGCTTTATCTTTTCTGCTGCACAGAAAAGTGGCAGGAAAGAAAGACCCATATCACGCTCGATGAGCCTTATGATGGTCTCAGGATTACCGAATTCTGCAACAGGTGAAACAGAAATGCCGCAGGCTGCCAGCAGACGGTCCAGCTCGATACGATAACCTTCATTTCTTTCTGTCAGGACAAAATCCTCCTCGGCGATCTGGCTGAGGGGGATCTTTTTATTTGGCCGGCCGGCAGGAACGATATCACCGGCATGCTTTTTTGACGCCACAAAGACTATTTCCTCACGCCTGAGTATCCGTCCGGTGAGTCCGGTTACCGGCGCTTTGTCGTTAAGATCAAAAAAGAAGTCGATCTGATTGTTGGCCACCATTTCTACCAGGGTATTTCTGGCACCGCCTGTATAAACAGCAAATTGTACATCGGGATAGATGCTATGAAAATCGGCCAGCAGGTCGGGCAATATGCCGTTTGCAATAGATTCGACGCTTCCTATGCGCAGCAGACCGCTCAGCTGACGGCCGTCTATGCCTGCTGGGTTTTTTACTGCGGAGACAGCCTGAAGGCTGAGTTTTTCCATTTCATTGGCATAAAACAAAAATTCCCGTCCCGGCTGGGTTATCTGGATGGAACGGCCATATCTTTCAAATAGTCTTACTCCCAGTTCCTGCTCAAGCTGCTGTATCTGAAAAGATACATTGGACTGGGAATATCCCAGCTTTTCTGCGGCTTTTGAAAAACTGCTCATTTCTGCTATGCACAAAAATGTCTTTATGTTGCGGAATTCCATGGTAGCCTCCTATCAATATCTTAGATGAATATATAAAATTCATTAGTTAGACTGATGATAAATCTTATGCTACACTGTTTTCAGAAGATAGTCAAGGGAACAATATAATGACGGGGGATATAAAAGATGAAAGATTTTAAGACAGTTACACTGGATTTTATAAATGAATTTATGGATTACAGCCATCAGATACCAAAAGGCGGTGTCATCAGCCACATCACAGAAGATCAGCTGGCAAAGATCGACTCCATGGATATACCGGAAAAAGGCAGGGATCTTGAAGAAGTCATAAAAGAAATGTGCGGCGATATAATGCCGTACGGCAATCATTCTTCCCATCCGAGATTTTTCGGCTTTGTTCCGGGAACAACATCTCCGCTTTCCTGGCTTGGTGATATCATTACCACGGCTTATAACCGCCATGGAGGAAGTGTGGCCAATCAGCCGGGAATATGGAGAGCCGAGCAGAGACTGACAAGATGGCTGTGTGATGCGGCGGGTTTTCCTGAAACTGCAGGCGGAACATTTGTATCCGGCGGTTCCATGGCAAACCTGACGGCAATGACCGCAGCCAGGGACCATCTGCTTTCTGAGGAAGAGTGGCATATGGGTACTGCTTATGTGTCAGATCAGACCCATAGCTCTGTGGCAAAGGGCTTGAGGATATTAGGTATCGGAAACAGCAGGATAAGGGTTATACCCACAGACGACAGATTCTGCATGGTGACAGACCTGCTGGAAAAGGCCATAAAAGAGGATATCAGAAAAGGCTTCAGACCTTTTATAGCCATTGCGTCTGCAGGGACCACCAACACCGGAAGCGTCGATGATTTTGGCAGGATACGCCGCATATGTGACAAATATGATATGTGGATGCATGTTGACGGAGCTTTCGGAGCTTCTGTACTGCTTTCCCCAAAATACAGAAAGGAACTTGATGGAATCGAGAAGGCGGACAGCCTCAGCTGGGATGCTCACAAGTGGCTTTTTCAGACATTCGGATGCGGTATCGTTCTGGTAAGGGATCAGAAACACCTGCTGGAGAGTTTCAGCGTTCATCCGGAATATCTCAAGGATCTTGAAAAAGACGGAACACTTGTGAATCCGTGGGACATGAGCATAGAACTGACCCGCCCGGCCCGGTCAATGAAGCTGTGGCTGACATTGCAGGTAATGGGAAAGGGCAAGGTCAGCGGAGACATTGAGCATGGCATTGAAATGGCCCGCTGGACAGAAGAGAAGATAAAAAATAATGAAAACATTGAGATAATTTCCCACGCAAAGCTGGGAATGATAAATTTCCGGTATGTGCTGGAGGGCCTGACGGAAGAACAGACAGACAGGCTCAATGCTGCCATATCTGAAAAGATGCTGTCTGACGGATATGCCGGAGTGTTCACCACTGAACTGAAGGGGAAAAAAGTACTGCGGATGTGCATCCTGCATCCTGATGTCACAAAAGAGGAACTGATGAACACATTGATACTTCTCGAAAAATATTACGGAGAAGCTGCCGGCGAGTTCAGAAAAGCCATACTGTCAGAAAACATAAATTGTTGCCATGAGGACAGATTTATGGTATAATCTATCCGTATCAATATTTCAGGAAGGTAAGACAGTAATGGAAGACAGCTCCGACGGCGGAGGGAAACTGCTTTTTAGCAATTTATTTTCTAAACGGAGAGAGATCATAACAGAGATTATCAAAAGGTACAGAAGTCGGTGCAGATGAGCCGGGTCCTGTGCCTTTTTGTGATTAGATGATTTTCGCCTCCCGCAGGGCGTAAAACTGCGGAATACTTATTTTTTTAAACTGGAGAATCATATGAACGCTTTACTATTACTTATCGTACTTATCGCTTTGAACGCCATGTTTGCGGCAACGGAGATCGCTGTGATCTCAATGAACGATGTAAAACTGAAGAACATGGCAGAAGACGGGGACAAAAGAGCTAAAAGACTGGTAACTCTTACGGATCAGCCCACCAAATTTCTTTCCACGATCCAGGTTGCCATAACTTTGGCCAGCCTGCTGCAGAGTGCGGTGGCTGCGGACACATTTGCCGATCAGATCGTACAGAAGCTGGTCGAAGCAGGTGTGACCATTTCGCCAAGCGTGCTGAACGGCATTTCGATCATCGTGATAACCATGATACTTTCATATTTTACGCTGGTGTTCGGAGAACTTGTGCCAAAGCGTGTCGCCATGAAAAAGACCGAAGGCATAGCCCTTGGAATGTCAGGCATCCTTTATTGGGTGGCAAAAGTATTTGCTCCTATTGTATGGCTGCTGACCAAATCGACAAATGGCATACTCAGACTTCTGAGGATCAACCCGGAAGAGGAAGACAGCACAGTTACCGAGGAATCCATCAAGATGATGCTGGCAGAAGGAAAGGAAAAAGGTACCATCCATCCGGAAGAAGACGAGCTCATACAGAATGTCTTTGAATTTGACGATATAGACGCAGATGAGCTCTGCACCCACAGGCGGGATGTTGTAGCCCTTAGCATAACAGACGATCTTGAGGAGTGGAAGGAGACGATCAATTCTTCAAGATATACCAAATACCCCGTTTGCGGGGAGACTCTCGACGATATAATAGGCGTTTTGGACACCATAGATTATTTCCACTATGAAGGCATGCAGACCAAGGAAGAACTGATGAAAAATGTAGTCAGAAAAGCACTGCTGGTCCCAGAGAGCATGAAAGCCAACGCCCTGTTTGCACGGATGAGAGAAAAAAGAGAGTATTTTGCCGTAGTGATCGACGAATACGGCGGAATGACAGGGATAGCCACCCTGCACGATATAATGGAGACACTTCTGGGGGATCTTACTTCGGAGGAAGAACCTGTAAAACCTGAGGATATAATCGAACTGGGAGAAAACTGCTGGGAAATCCAGGGAGGAGCAGATCTTGAAGATGTCGATGAACTGGTGGAAGGCGAGATGCCGACAGATGTATACGATACTTTCAGCGGGTTCGTATGCGGAGTCCTTGGGAGGATCCCAGAGGAAGGGGAGAATTTCACATGTCTGTGGGGCAATTATGAAATACAGGCCCATGGCGTCAAAAATCATATGGTGCAAAGCGCCGTGATGAAGAAGATAAAAGAAGATGATCCGGCAGAAGATAATGCTCCTGCCGGAGAAAGCTAAAATGTCTCATGGACTGGATCAAAGTCAGGCAGATCAGGCCTGTCTGTCTCTTTCCGTACTTTTAACAGTATAATGAATGATAAAACCGCAGCCATTACCGAGGTGCCGGCAAAGTTGAGCCAAATGCCCGTAAGTCCCATAGGCCAGAGGATAAAGATCAGGACCACAGGGAATATGAGGGCAGTAGATACAGATATGAGAGCGGCAGGCAGCGGTTTTTCTATTGCAAGCATATAGCTTTGGGTAGCAAAAGAAAACCAGCGGGTGATATATGTAAGGCAGAACAGTTTCAGAGCTGCAACTGACATCACCATGACATCTCCATCAGGCTGCGACATGAACAGTTTTGTTATGAAGTCCGGAAAAAGGGCAAGCACGGCCACTGCCAGCAGAGATATGATACAGCTTGCACTGAAACAGCACTTTTCTATGCTGCGGACCCTTGAAAACTTTCCTGCTCCCCAGTTATAACCGACAGCAGGCTGCAGAGAATCACACATTCCGTAAAGAAGAGGCTGGATAAAGCCGTCGGCGAACATCAAGATGCCGTAAACTGAAACTGCTGTTTCTCCGCCCAGGCGCACAAGTATGGCGTTCATCAGTATGGAGGTTATCCTGCCCGCTATGTTATTGAGAAAATTCGGACTTCCGCATGTTATGATCCTTCGTATCATGACTTTTGTGAAACGGGGACGGCAAAACCGGAGCAGCGCTTTTTTCCTTACAAAAGGAATGAAGGCTATGGCTGCGCATACAGACATGCTGATACAGGTAGCCAGGGCAGCGGCCCATATTCCCCATCCCATGACGCCGAGGAAGAAGAACTCAAGTCCGGCACTGAGGGCAGACATCAGGATGTTCAACAGCATGCTGCTCCGTATATATCCACAGATCCTCAGATAATTATCCACGGCAAAGATTATGGTAGTCACCGGGGAGCAAAGGGCGTAGACACGCAGATACTGCACCGCAAAATCAGCAAACAGGCCTTCTGCTCCCATCAAGCTGATGAGCAGAGGCGCAGCGGTGAACATGATCCCGCCGATCAGTACGCCTGTGACAAAGATCATAAGGCATGCACATGAAAAAATATTATTGGCATGTTCAAAATGCTTTTTTCCCAGACTGACTGATATGGGCACTGCAGAGCCTACACCTATAAGATCTGCCAGAGAAAAGTTTATGATAACAAAGGGCATTGCCAGATTTAGGGCAGCAAAGGCTGTGCTGCCAACGAACTGGCCAACAAAGACGCCGTCGAGAGTCTGATACAGTGCTGATGCCAGCATGCTCACTGCTCCGGGAACAGATGCTATAAAAAACAGTTTCAGCGGCGGCGTCTTTGAAAACAGCGTCGTTGAATTCATTTATATTTCCTCCTTGAGATGATCTACATATTTTGCTGTCATGGACAGCAAAAGCGTCCGTTCTTCAATGCTCATGCACCGCAGCGCCCTTGTTTCTGCCTGAAAGACCGGGAGTATTATCCTGCTGACAAGATCACGGCCGCTGTCTGTCAGGACGATTTCTTTGGTTTTCTGACTGTCTGCTGCCGGTATGAGCTTGAGCATCCCCTGAGCCTCAAGCCGCTTTAAAGCAGAATTTATAGTCTGAGGAGGCCGGTGCCACAGCCTGCACATATCTTTCTGAGTCATCCGGGTATTGCTTTCCACGAGAGAATACAGGATCCAGAGAGCAGAGTCGGACAAACCGTGTTCTTTTGCGTATATATGATATATTTCGTCAAGTTCCCGGTAGAGCCGGTTAAATTGGATGATATCTTTGTCCATGGTCATTTTCCTTTCATTGAAGCTGGCAGCCTCATGTATTCCAGAGGATTATAATCCGAAATCGGATAAATGTCAACGAGAGGATAGGTTCATATCTTGTATAAAAACACTGAAAAAAATTCATCCTGCGGTAAAGAAAAATATGCTGATACTCTACGATGCGTAGGTTGTCTGCCTCCGGAAAAGATGTTAAGGTGGGAGACGAAGCAGAAAACAAAAAAGGAGAGATCGACAGAATGGATAATTATATCACCGGTGCTGCCATAAGGGCGCTGAGGGAAAAAAATCGCCTTACACAGCAGCAGCTTGCAGAAAAACTGTGCGTTAGCCATAAGACTGTTTCAAAATGGGAAACCGGAGTTTCCCAAAGTTAAAGATACCACATCAATCCCACGCTGACTTTTGCTCAACCGATACAGCCGGAGG
>UQOC01000071.1 GCA_900542565.1 uncultured Eubacteriales bacterium
GATCAAAAACCACAAGCGGAAGATGAACATTGTTTCCCGGGGCGGCTCCCTGCTCTTTGCCTGGATGGAAATGACCGGGAACGAAAACCCCTTCTATGAATATTACGACGATGTGTTGGAAATTCTCCGGGAATATGACGTGACCATCAGCCTGGGAGACGCCCTACGCCCCGGCTGCATCGACGACAGCACCGACGCAGGGCAGGTTGCCGAGCTGATTGAGCTTGGCAGCCTCACGGAGCGCGCCTGGGCAAAGGACGTGCAGGTCATGGTGGAGGGCCCCGGCCATGTGCCCCTGGACCAGATCGCCGCCAACATGAAGGTCCAGCAGACCCTCTGCATGGGAGCCCCCTTCTATGTGCTTGGGCCTCTGGTCACCGACATCGCCCCCGGCTATGACCACATCACCGCTGCCATCGGCGGGGCCATCGCCGCCATGAGCGGCGCTGCTTTCCTGTGCTATGTCACCCCAGCCGAGCACCTGGCGCTTCCCAACCTGGACGATGTGAAGCAGGGCATAATGGCTTCAAAGATCGCCGCCCATGCGGCTGACATAGCCAAAGGCGTCCCTCATGCAAGGGATATGGATGACCAGATGGCTGATGCCCGCAGGACTTTCGACTGGGATAAGCAGTGGGAATGTTCCATGGATCCGGAGACCGCAAAGGCTATCCGCGACGACAGAAAGCCCGAACACGATGACAGCTGTTCCATGTGCGGAAAATTCTGTGCCGTGCGCAGCATGAACAAGGCCCTCAGCGGCGAATACATAGATATATTATGAGCAGGCGGTGTGTTATAATAGGCGGCGCCAAGATCAGCCGCTATGATCTCATCTCCGGCTATCTCAGGCCCGGCGACTTTAATATCTACTGCGACTGCGGCCTGAAGCACCGTCAGTCCCTCGGCGCTGTGCCGGATCTGATAGTCGGGGATTTTGACTCCTATCCGGTGCCGGCGGAGCTCATGGCCACCGGCATGTCCAAGACAGCGGCAAAATGCTCAGAAGATAAGGCTGATGATCTGCAGATCATCGCCCTGCCCCGTGAAAAAGATGATACAGACACGGTTTTCGCTGCAAAGGAAGCCCTGCGCAGGGGCTTTGACGATTTCCTGCTCATTGGGATGACAGGTCAGCGGATGGACCACACCCTTGCAAATTTATCTATCCTGCTCATGCTGGATTCGGCAGGGGTCAAGGCAGTAATGGCAGATGACTTCTCTCTGATGGAGATAGTCTCGGATGCTCCGGCATATATAGACAGCAGTTTTGAATATTTTTCCCTGCTGAACATATCCGGCACAGCTCGCGATATAACCATTGAAAATGCCAAATTTCCCCTGTCCGGCGGAGAGATCACCTGTGAATATCAATATGGCGTCAGCAACGAGGTGCTGCCCGGCATGACAGCCAGGGTCACCGTAGGAGACGGCAGACTGCTGCTGGTCAAAGTCTTTCACGGCTGACACCATAAAAAAGTTTCACCTTAGCTCAATACTCCAGCTCAGAGTGAAACTTTTTTATTGCATGGGAACGACCGTCCCGATCCATTTTTCCGGCAGAAATAAAAGCCCCTTCTCAGATATTCAGCGAGAAGATCTTCATCCCTGTGTTTGCGTTCTCACATCTGGTATCACATCATGTCCAGGCACTTGCATCCTCTGACGGTCACACCGTTTTCATCGGTATGGGAGCAGGCCCCGCACAGTCCTTCGCCGCAGCACATGGTACTGTGATTGGGCAGGATCAGCCTTTTTACGGCTGCCGTTCCTTTTTCCCCGGCGGGATCTCCGCTTCCATCCGCAGATACAGAACCTGCCGTGATCCTTTCCGGCAGGCAGGCTGTGATCCGTCCTGCAAAATACGGCGACACCAGCAGAAAAATGTTGGGTTCCCTGCCTGTGCTTTCAAGGCAATAGTCATAGTCATCTTTTATTTTTTCAGATATTGCCTTTATATCTGCTCCAAAATCCATTTCTTCCCGTTCCAGTTCACCTATGTACTCCGTCAGAAAACTGTCCGGAAGCTTGTGCCTGTCAAGGTAGAAGCTTGCCATTCCCGCCGTTATCCTGTCTTTTATGTTCAAGAAAGGCATAAGGGAAATCCCCTTTGCCGCCACTATGGAAAGCGCCTTCGGATCATATGACTGAATGTTCAGCAGGCCGTTGTGATAAGGCCCCTTTACCTTCCACACTGTGCCAACCGAAGTTCCTTTCATCAATCCCACTGTCTTGGGACCGGTTATATTTATGGCTATGGATATATGCCCTTCTGCTCCAGATGCGGCGGTACCGGTCCGGCTTTCCATCACGGACAGCGGGATCTGCCATCCATCGCTTTCCACCATCACAAAAGTCCCCGGATCATGGCATCTGACCGCATATGCAAAGGGAACCCTCAAAGTGACTGTGCTGAAACACGGCGAATGATCCCTGCGGCTGTCCACCGTAAAACACCGGGCTTTTTTAGAAGCAACAGGCCTTTTCCCCTGCTGGACATATTCCGTATAAGGGCAGGTTCCCTGCCATCCTGCCAGGCAGTCGCATCTGCCCGTCCGGATCATCCCGCATGTATAGCACTGTCCTGCTTCCATAAGGATGCAGGGGCATTTATCCGTTCCTCTGTCCATACATATATATGCCATAATATCCTCCTTTTTCTGTGAGATTTTATGCTCTGCCCTGTGGATTTATCCGGCATCCTCAAAGCCATAGTCGAGCATCCCATATGCATCCTCAAACCAGTTATGATCGTTGAGTACCACTGCTATCAGGACCTTCCCGTCCCTTTCGGCGGAAGCGGCCAGAGTCCTTCCTGAAGCCTTGGTATAACCTATTTTTATACCATTTCCACCGTCATACTGGAAAAGAGTCTTATTCTTGTTGACATAGGATCTGCCTGTATCCTGGCTCTGCCAGCTTTCAGCTGAGACTATCCGGCGGAAGTCCTCCCTCTCCATAGCCGCTGCTCCGATGATGGCAAGATCTCTGGCTGTGGTATAATGTCCTTCATCATGCAGCCCGCTGGGATTGGTAAAATGAGTCGAACCGCAGCCAAGTGCGGCTGCCTTGTCATTCATCTTTTCCACAAAAGTTTCCATATCCCCGCCGCAGCATATGGCCACGGCAGCGGCCGCATCATTTCCTGACTGGAGCATCATGCCGTACAGCAATTCTTCCATGGTCACCTGCTGGCCGGCTTTAAGATAAACAGACGAACCTTCGAGCCCGGCGGCTTCGTCAGGTACCGTCACACGGCTGTCCTGCCCGGCCCCGATCTCCTCCAGTGTCTCCAGAGCGACAAGGGCAGTCATGATCTTTGTGGTGCTGGCAGGGTACAGTTTTTTATCAGCATTTTTCTCAAAAAGCACGGTTTTGTCTTTTGTATCTATCAATATCGCTCCTTCGGCGCCAAGTGCAAGATCAGCACTATCATGTATATTTTTCCCTTCATGCGGTGACGCGGCTTTAGCAACTAAAGCCGCATCACCGGGAGGTTCCTCTTCCTCCGGTTGGTCGGTGATCCTGGATCCCAGGATTTCTGCTGTTCCTGCGGCAAGGCCAATGATCAGGCATATGACCGCCGCTGTTTTCATTTTTCTGTTCATAAAAAAACTCCCTCTCAACATTTTACTGTAGAAAGGAAGTTATATTCCACAATCTTAAATTTCTATCATTATCTGCCCGTCGTCGATCCTGTCGTCTGCAGCTTCGGCATCGTCTCCGTAATCGCCTGACACTATGCTTTCGATATCGTCGATCTGGGGCAGGTCTTTGATGGAAGAAAAGCCGAAGTTCTGTAAAAATATATCTGTCGTGCCGTAGAGGATGGGCCTCCCTACCGAATCCGACCGGCCTTTCTCGCATATCAGTTCTTTTTTCAGCAGTCCGTCCACCACCCGGTCACATCGTATCCCCCTTATGGCTTCTATCTCGCCTTTTGTCACAGGCTGTTTGTATGCGATGATGGCCAGCACTTCAAGGGCCGACTGGGAAAGGCGTTTGGTCTTGACCGGAGTGCAGAGTTTCTTCACATAATCTGCGTTTTCTTCTCTGGTGACAAACTGGAAGGACTGGTTGATACGGCGTATGACTATGCCGCGGCCTTCCTGTTCATATTCCTGCTGAAGCTCTGTGAAATACTCTATGGCTTCCTGCCTGGTTATATTGAACACATCTGCCGCGGCCTTGGCTTCAAGCGGCTCTCCCCATGTGAAAAGCATTGACTCAAAGGCAGACTTTATGGTCTTTTTACTGCTCATATTTGAATTCTCCCTCGTTTATCTTCTCTCCCGCTTCTACTTCTATGTCGCCGTAAAGCACTTTCTGGCTCAGGTTTACGACCCTTTCCTTGGCCATTTCCAGCAGGGATACAAAGGTTATTATGGTATCATACTTGTCTTTTTTATCAGGGACCAGTTCCCTGAAGTCAAAGACATGGCCTATCCTTTCCCGCAATCTGCCCGCAATATATGTTATGCGGTTTTCCATGGAAACCTTTTCCCTGTTTATCCTCGTATACTGACGGCGTACCGCCTCAAGTTTCTGCTTTTTCTCTATGAAAGCCGAAAAGGCTCCCGCAAACTGCCTAATGTCAAGCGCCAGATATTCGTCCGGATTTTCTGTAAAGCACGATATGTCCTCCTGAGGCTTGGAAAATATCCTTCCTGCCCGTTCTTCCTGTTCCTGGAGGATTTCAGCAGCTTTCTTAAACCGCTTGTATTCCAGCAGCCTGGTGACCAGCTCTGTCCTGGGGTCGTCTTCTACCGTCATCTCCCCGGCTGCATTGATGCGAGGCAGGATCATCTTGGACTTTATCTCGATAAGGGAAGAAGCCAGCACCATAAATTCAGTGGCGACATTTACATCCATTTCCCTCATGGTCCTGATATATTCCAGGTACTGTTCTGTAATGCTGCTTATCTCTATATCATATATGCTCATCTGGGCGTTTTCTATCAGATATACCAGCAGGTCAAAAGGCCCTTCAAAGGTTTGTATCTTTACTTTGTAACTCATTGCTGGTTTTTACTCTCCTGTCGGTTGTAATAGAGCAGGGCCCCGACGACTATGATGCACCCGGCCGCTTCATAGATTTCCGGTATCTGCCCCAGAAAGATCACTGCCATTATGGTCGCGAATACCGCATCTGCCGTTTCCCATGTGGACACATAAAGGGAGCTTACATGGCCTATGCACATGTTGAAAACAGCATGGGAACCTATCTGGCATACAAAGGCCATGACGATAAGATAGACATAATCCATTGGCCGGTAACCCAAAAGTTCTGTACCGCTTGCGATATTGCCGATGATAAAGCATATCCAGCATGAAGCGAACACCAGCAGCACATACAGTCCTCCGTCCACTCTTTTCCTGACCTCATCGCCCATGGCAAAATACAGTCCCATAAATACAGCAGCAAAAAATGCGAAGATGTTTCCTGTAATGTTTCCTCCTGCAAAAGTGCTGTAATCGGCTCCCATGATAAGGACTCCTCCAAGCAGAGCCACTATTATGGCAAGCACAGATCTGAGGCTGACCTTCCTGCGGTAGACAAATACCGTTACTAAGAGGACCACCAGAGGATGCAGGGCGGCAAGGACCGAAGCGCTGGCCACATTGGTCAGCTTGACCGCATTGAACCACGAAAAATAATGGCCGAAAAGAAATGCTCCTGAAATAAAACAGAGTATGTAGTCTTTTTTGCTTATCCCTTTGAGTTTGTGCCTTTTCTCCCGGTCAGCCACTGCAGGGATGATGAAGAACGGCAGCGCTATGGCAAGTCTCCAGAACCCTATGGCAAGGGCCGGAGCTGTTATCAGATTGCCCAGTATGCCTGAGGTGGAACCGAAGATAACGGCTACCACCGTGGCTATCTTGGCATGTTTTGCTATGAAATTGTCTTTTTGTCCAATCCTCTCCATCTGGAAAACACCTTATTTTTTCATCAACTTTCTCAAATTTTCGCTAAAAGGCGGTCTTATCACACCTTTTTCGGTTATTACCGCCGTTATATACCTGTGATCTGTCACATCGAAAGCCGGATTATATGTTTTTATGCCTTCCGGCGCCATCGGCTTCTTGTACCACATCTTATATATCTCATCCCCCTGGCGGAGCTCGATATTTATGTGGTCGCCGTCCGGCGTATCCATGTCTATGGTGGAAGTTGGCACGAACATATAGAAAGGTATGCCGTACTCTTTGGCAAGTATCGCAACTCCCGAAGTGCCTATCTTGTTGGCTCCGTCCCCGTTGGCGGCCATCCTGTCGCAGCCCACCACCACAGCGTCTATCCAGCCTTTTTTCATAACAGACGACGCCATGTTGTCACATATCAGTGTAACATCCACTCCTGCCTTGTTCAGTTCCCATGAAGTCAGGCGGGCTCCCTGGAGCAGAGGTCTGGTTTCGTCGGCAAATACCTTGAAGCCATATCCCCTTTCCTGTCCTAAATATATGGGCGCAAGACATGTTCCGTATTTGGCGGTGGCTATGGTCCCGGCATTACAGTGGGTCAGTATCCCCATTCCCGGTTTGAGGAGGGAAAGCCCGTATTCACCCATGGCTTTGCAGGCCGCCACATCTTCGTCATGGATCCTTACGGCCTCAGTTCTGAGCAGTTCCTGTGCGGCTTCCACAGTCAGGTCTTGACGGTCTTTTATGACCGAAAACATCCTCTTCAGCGCCCACGCCAGATTGACAGCTGTCGGCCTGGCGCTTTCCAGGTATTCCGCACTCTTTTTCACATGTTCCCTAAAGCCGGCCATGTCCTTTCCTGCAAACCTGAGAGAGTCTGCATACAGTCCGTAAGCTGCGGCCACCCCTATGGCAGGAGCGCCTCTCACCTTCAGGTGGTAGATCGCGTCCCACATATCTTCTTTGGTCTGTATCTCTATGTATATTTCCTCTCCGGGCAGTTTCGTCTGATCCAGGAGAGCAAGTTTTTTCCCGTCAAATCTGACCGGCGCCATATCAAACAGCGCCGCTTTCTGTGTATCCATATACAATCCTTTCAAGATATTGCAGATATTCTGAATAGATCAGGATGGGTTCTCCGGTGTAAAGGTCAATGGCTCCTGCCACCTCCTCAAAATCAGGAGCTCCCATAAAATCAACGACTACTGCTGCGCAGTCTGCATCGTCATATTCAAAGAAGAAGTCCTGGATACCTGTAACATAATCAAAGTATCCGCTGACATTATAGATCCCCATTGAATATAAAAGATAACATGTATTGTCAAACAGATCACCCTGAGCGTATTCATCGGTTCCTTCGCCCCAGATGACATCATCACGATTGCCGCTTGTGGCGCTTGTATCAAGGCCCTCGTAAAAGTCTATCCCAAAGCACATGCTCTGCGCATCATCTATTGCTTCCTGCTCTTCTACCGTGACCGTAGAAGTGACGGCTCCGTAATCATAGTCCTCTTCCATGAAGGCGTCTGTTATTCCCTGCCTTACCTCGTCAAAGATGCTGCTCCCTATGACAGAAGCCACTCCGACCAGCACCACGCCTGCAATGATGACGATGATCGCAACGATCTTTCCTGTATTCCTTTTTTCAGAATGGGGATATACCCTTTTGCCGGTATGGGCTTCGGCTCTCATGGCCTTGGCCTGGTGAGACTTCCTGGCGGTCTGCTTCTCCGCACGGAAATCATCATAGTCGTGAAGTTCTTCCTTGGTGTCGTTTCCCTCCCGGTTTTCTATGTAATCTTTAAACCGCTCAAAGGCCATTTTTTTCTGGCCTTTGCTGACAGGCGGCGCACTTCCGGTCAGCACTTTGTACGCCATGGTCACTTCGCTTATCTTTCTCCTGGCGTACAGCGGATCATCTCCGTAATCTGATGAACGGAGCTTTGCGATCCTTGTCTCGTAAGCGGCTTCGATCTGGTCACGGGTGGGTTCTCCTACCAGACCGAGGATCCTGTAATAATATCGTTTGTCCATGTCTTACCTCTGGGCATTTTGATCAAAATATGGCGGCTTGTTTTATGGCCATATTATAACATATCCGTTACCAAAAGGAAAGTGCAAGCCTTATGACAATAAAGCCTGTGAACGCCAGCGATCCCGTAAGCGGATCTGCCCCGGAGCCGGAAACAAGGTACATGATCCCGGTCAGCATCAGCGCTGCGGCTGCATCATATATTTCTGACAGCCTCTTTACCCGCTTTAGCTTCTCCGCCATCTTTCTGCCTGCTTTAAACAGCTTTTCTATGCGCAGCAAGTCGTTGTCGGGGACTTCTGCATCTGCGGCGCCGCCCGGACCGATGGCCATGGAGACCTGCGCTCCCATCCCGATGACTGCTTTAGGAGTCTCTCCCATAAAAGCGACCGTCTTGCCTTGGGCTTCCAGATCAGCCATCAGGCTGCGCTTGCTTGACCTTGACTGTCCGGAATACACCGTCCCTATTCCTGCCTTTCTGCCCACTGAGTCTGCGGTCAGCCTGTCATTTTCAGAAAACATCACCGTTCCTATCCCCATGGCTCCTATCATTGTCATGGCCTCTGCTGCTGTGGGGTTCAGCTTTTCTTCCACTGAGACCATCCCCAGGATTTTTTCATTATCGCATATGAGTACCGGTATCCTTCCCATCCGCCGGATCATATCAGCCTGCTCCGCCGCTTCCGGCCAATGGCCGTCTTTTCTCGGCGCCCCTTTTATCTGGGTAGGTTTTCCGATAATGTATCTCGTGCCGTTTTCTGAGATCTCGATCCTTTTTCCTGCCGGTCCTTTACGGTTATCCTCGGCGGTGTTGAACAGATGCAGGATATGCTGCTCATCCATATGGGAAAAGGTCCAGATTTCGGTGACGATCCTTTCATCCAGGGTGACTATGTTTTTTTGTTCCAATATAAGAGTGTCGGCCTTTCCAATGTTTTTAACTATTTCTTCCGTACCATCATCATCTGAGCTGCCCCTCAGTTTCGTCCCTGTTTCTCTGATCTGCCTGAGAGCTTTCCTGAATGCCAGTTTTTTTTCGCATACAAGATCAGCCCCGCATACTGCGGCCATAAGTGCCGCGCCATGCAGCAGCCCCTGTTTCCACTGTATACTGCCGTTTACACCCGTCACGATCATCCACGCCAGAAGAACTATCAATCCGGCGCCGGCAAATATCAGCGCCAATCTGCCCTTTGGCCTGAATCCCCTGCAGCTGTCTTTTTTCTTTTCAGGAGCGATCAGATCAGCTGCAAGCCCTGACAGAGATACCGCAGCCAATACCGCTCCTCCGCAGCCGGGCGCAAGCGCTGCGGCCGACAATATGACCGCCAGTGACGGCAGCAGGTTCTCATCTGCTTTCTTTGCCGACAATGCGGCTGCACAATCCAGGAACATTTTATAGTTTATTGCCGCAGCGGCAGCCAGTAATGCCATTTTCCACGGCAGCGGCATAGAAAGGGCGTACATCAAAACTGTCAGGACTATGGTCATGACAAAACGGGCGCCATTGACGGCAAAGGGATATTCTCTGAACATATTTATCATTTCTTTGAGTTTTTCCATGAAAATTTCCTCATCTGCGTTATTGCTATCTTTTCCAAATTGAAATATACTTGTATCATAGGTGATCTTATGTTCACTCATTATGATTTTACTATTTATTTGTATCCCACAGAAAAATGACTTTATGCAGATTTTGTGAATTTAGCAAAAGGAGGCCAGAAAATGAAATTTTACATCGTAGACGCTTTTACGGAAACACTTTTTGGAGGAAACCCGGCCGGCGTAGTCATCCTTCCTGATGGCGCAGATTTTCCGTCAGATGAGGTCATGGTCAAGACAGCCGCCGAACTCCGGTATTCTGAAACAGCCTTCATAAGGCGTCTGAACGAAAGTGAATTTAACATCCGTTACTTTACTCCGGCAGCTGAGGTAGAGCTATGCGGCCATGCCACCATCGGTTCCTTTAAGGCTCTGCTGGATGGCGGTCATATCAAGGACAACAGCAGATACATGAACCACA
>UQOC01000072.1 GCA_900542565.1 uncultured Eubacteriales bacterium
GGAGTCGGTCTCTTTTTCTTTTTCAGTAAAAACTCCACAATTATTTTACACTATCGTCTTGCCTATGCCCAGATAGACGGCAGCTTTTGTCCGGCTGCCGTTGAACTGTTCAAGGGTTTTAATTATCAGCTGCTTTTCAAAAGCGTCCCGCTGAGCAAACAGGGAGTGGTTTTCTGGTGAGAGGCTTCCTTCATCTGGGCTGTAAAACTCACTTTCTGTATCTATATCCACATCTTCCGGCTTTATGACATATCCGTCAGATAGGATACAGGCCTTTTCTATTATATTCTCAAGTTCCCTGATATTTCCCGGCCATTTATAGCGTTTCATTTTGTCCAGTGCTTCCATGCTGAGCATCTGCTGGCGTATTCCCAGCCGTTCACATATTTCAGGAAGAAGAATGGTGACGATGGCCAGAAGAGAATCCATCCGGTCGCGCAGGGGCGGGATCTCAACAGGAAAGACATTTATACGGTAGTACAGGTCCTCCCTGAAAAGACGCTGGACAACAAGTTCGGAAAGATTCCTGTTGGTGGCTGCAATGAGCCTGACATCAGCTCTTTTTTTCTTTTCGCCGCCTACGCGGAAATATGTCTTGTCCTGAAGGACTTCAAGCAGCTTGCCCTGCAGCGACATGGGCATTTCCGTTATCTCATCGAGGAAAAGTGTGCCCCCTTGGGCTATTTCAAAATAACCGGCTTTTCCGCCTTTTTTTGCACCTGTAAAGGCACCGTCCTCATAGCCGAAAAGCTCACTTTCGATCAGGTTATATGGGATAGCGGCACAATTCACATGGACAAAGGGCTTGTCCTGGCGCATACTGTTTCGATGAATTTCTTTTGCCAGAAAAGTTTTTCCGGTGCCGCTCTCTCCTGTCAGGAGTATGGTGGTGTTGGTGCCGGCAGCCTTCTGCAGCAGGTATCTTATGCGGCTGATCTTTGAATCGGTACCCCAGAGGGAAAAGGTCGAGCCTCCGGAAATCTGGTCCTGGCGGCTTTTGACGAGTTTGATATAATCACGGCTGTGATCTCTCATTTCCCGCAGCAGATCGGATATGGCAGTCACTTTCCATATGAAAAAATGATCGGAAGGACTGTTCCAGTCAGTTATGCGGAAAAAAGATATAAGACAGGTATTCCCCAGAGATTTTATGATCTGGGATGTGTTTTCTTCGGCTGCCTTTAGGAGACCATGCAGTATATCCCTGTCGGCGACATGATACAGGTGTATGGCTTCATTGCGCAGACGGTCGCTGTCTATGTAGGACGGATACCTGCCGCCTGTGAAAAAACTTGTCAGGTCAGACGGACGGCCATAATAGGTAATACCACTGTCATCGGATAATACTATGATAATGTCATCATATGATTTTTTATGCAGTGATACCTGCTGGTCATTTATCAAAAAACTTACTGTGGAGCATGGATCTGCAATAATACTTTCTGCTATGGCGGTCTCAGGCGTGATTGGCACGGAAGGAGCGTATGTGAGCTTCAGCCTGCATCCGTGGAAAACCGTATCTATAAGAGTCCCGCTGATGAAGTCGTTTTGGGACGGGATCTTGACAAGGCTTTTTTCTTCCTTTCCGGGAAAAACCCCGGCTATGATGACAGGGCCTTTTTCAGGCAGGATCTCACCGCATGCACTCTCCAGTACAGACCTGACGGCATCACTGAGAGAGGAGGCATCCCATATAAAGACAGAAAAGGTGTTGTTTTCCATCAGATGGCCTGACGGGTAACCGATCGGTCTTGAAAGATTTTTTTTGATAACTGTCGAAATAATATTGTCTCCCATATAGAGGATACGCAAATCTTTATCGGCTATTATCAGATCATTTTGGTACATCAGAATTCCTCCAGACAGTCTGACATTTGAACTGATTTTATTATGAACGATTTTAAGCTCTCTTGCAAGAGATAAAAACACGATCCGTCAAAAAATGGTCGGAAAACCGGACTTAAAGTACGGAAAAGCGAACGAAGCTGATGAAAAGGAGATTTTTTTAACAAGTTTTTTCAATGTTTTCGGGCTGCATTTTTTGTGGCATGATTTTTGCTCATTATGTTACCTGTAATCATACTTTTCCATATGATAATCTAGGCGAAAAACGCCGGACACCGGTATTGCGCCCGGTGTCTTTAGGATCAGAAAGGAGTTTAAGATGGAAGAACAAAAACATAATGGTCAGTTTAAAAAAGTAATCGGCCTGTTCGGCGGCATCAGCCTTGTGGCCGGAATGACCATAGGATCGGGAGTTTACTATCTGGGCAGCTATGTACTTGAGAGAACCGACTTCAGTTTCGGCCTGGCATTGCTGTGCTGGGTGATCGGTGGTGTAGTTTCCATGCTGGGCGGACTGTGCTTCGCCGAACTTGGCGCATCCCGTCCGGTAGCAGGAGGAATGACGGTTTACCTGAGTGAAGCATATCATCCTGCTCTTGGGTTTATCAACGGATTTTCATGTTTCATCCTGACATGTTCAGGATCGATAGCTTCCCTGGCTATGGCTGCTGTGGAGAGCTTCAGAGGTACACTGGGCTTAAACGATCTTGCGGTAAAGATCATTGCTATCCTCATCATTGTATTTACCGCTGTAAATCTCCGCGGTGCAAAACTGGGCGTAGCTTTCCAGAACTTCACCATGGTAGCCAGGGTAATACCGCTGGTGCTGATAATATTCCTCGGTATCTTCCTGGGAGACAATTCAGTTGACATGAGCCTTTCCATGGAAGGAACGAGAGCAGAAGGAGGCGGCATAACAGGAGCCATTTCCCTTATCGGATTTGCGACATTCGCATCCCTGTGGGCATATGAAGGTTGGACCAACCTGAATACGGTAGGAGAAGAAATGAAGAACCCTAAGAGGGACCTGCCGCGTGCGATCATCATTTCCATGGGATTCATCACGATAATATACACTCTTTTCCAGTTTGCTATTTACAGAGTGCTTCCGGAAGATCAGATCGTAAGCATGATCGGAGACGGAGATATTTACCTTGGAAATGAAGTGGCTCAGAGACTGATGGGCAACTTCGGGCATGGCATCGTGCTTGCCGGAATGACCATAGGCATATTGGGCACAGTAAACGGAGATGTGCTGGTATTCCCAAGGACATATTACGCTATGGCAAAGGAAGGCTTCTTCCCTAAAAAGTTTGCTGAGATCAACGAAAAGACAGGTGTTCCTGTAATGGCGACTCTGGCGTCGTCTGCGGTTGCCATAATACTTGTAATTTTCAACAGTCTCCAGAGTCTCACCGACCTGCTCATAACTCTTTCGGCACTGCTGAATGTAATGTGCGTAGGCGCTGTGATAATCTACAGGAAGAAATATCCAAATCTGGAAAGACCTTATAAAGTATGGGGCGGGATCCCGACAGTCATCGTGACCATAATCTGCTTTGGCATCCTTCTGGTGAACAATTTCATCGAAGACCCGAAGGCAGCTCTCATAGGACTTTCCGTTCCGCTGATCGGTCTGGTGGTATATGCGTACTTTAAGAAGAAGAACGGCGGCCATGATTACAAGGGCGAAGGAATTGAATGATAAAGGAGCATCTGGGTTTTGAAAAGTGTTCTGATAAAAAACGGACATATCGTTGATCCGAAACAAAACCTTGACAAAAAGGCGAATATATATATCGAGGATGGAAAGATTTCCCGGATCACATCCGGAGAACCTGCAGCAGATCAGGTGATAGATGCCAGCGGGCTGATAGTATGTCCCGGCTTTATAGATATACATATGCATGAAGACAAGGTAGACGGTACAAGCGGCAGGATACAGACCAGCATGTCAAGGTCAGCGCTCCACATGGGTGTTACACTGGACATAGGCGGAAACTGCGGCGATAATGTATGCGATCCGGATAAATTTTTAGATATGGCTGACGAGGACGGGGCGCCCGTCAATATCGGGCTCCTCGTCGGTCACACCTTCCTACGGAACCGCAAAGGCAGAAAAGACAAATACAAGCCGGTCACCGCAAATGACCTGAAAGATATGACAGAAGCCTGCAGCGTTTTTCTCGAAAAAGGATGCTTGGGCGTGTCTTTTGGAGTAAAATATGTTCCAGGTACAACATGGGATGAGATCATATCTTTGTGCAGGCTATGCCAAAAGGATGACAAACTGGTAGCTTCCCATGTGAGGGCAGATGTGGATGGAGTGTTCGATGCAGCCGCCGAACTGGCCAGAATGGGAGCGGAGGCCGGCGTTAAGGTCCAGTTTTCACATATAGGCAGCATGGGCGGTTACGGACAGATGGAAAAACTGCTGAAAGATATAGAAGGATACAGAAGGCAGGGCATTGATATGCTGTGTGACTGCTATCCATATAACGCTTTCAGCACAGGCATAGGCGAGACCACATATGACGATGGCTTTCTGGAAAGCTATCAGTCCGATTATGGCAGCATACTTATAGTCAATGGAAAATACAAAGGCATGCGCTGTACAAAAGAGATCTTCGATGAGCTCAGGCTGACGGCCCCTGATACGGCTACTGTCGGATACTTTATGAAAGCTGAGGATGTTGCGAGAGCTCTAATGTCGCCGCTGGTAATGCTGGGGAGCGACGGGGTCCGTGAAGACGGGCTGGGACATCCGAGAGCTTCCGGAAGTTTCGCCAGGTTTATTTCCGACTATATAAGGCCGGGCAGGATATCATTGTCTGAGGGAGTCAGAAAGATGACCACCATGGCTGCAGAAAGGCTGAACCTGCCGTGCAAGGGCAATCTGATGCAGGGAAGCGATGCGGATATCGTTATTTTTGATATGAAAAGAGTAAAGGATAAGGCGACATATGAGGACGGCCAGATCCCGCCTGAGGGATTTGAGTGGGTTCTCATAGGAGGAGAAGTTGCGCTGCACCATGATAAAATAGTAAATGACCGTCTTGGCCGGTCGGTAAGACGATAGGAGGTATCAATGGACCAGGAGTTAAAGACAAAGATAACAGAGCGGCTCAAATCCCAGCAGGGCCATGTGGGATTCTATTATAAAAACATGGTGACAGGCGAGACAATGGGCTATAAGGGAGATGAACAGTTTCTTGCAGCCAGCGTTATCAAGCTGCCGATATTTATGTGCATCTGCAAATGGGCATATGAAGGCAAGGTTTCTTTTGACGAGACCATCAAGGTGAAGCAGGAGGATAAGATGCCCATATGCGGAGCTCTTACATTGTTTACGGGAGAACCGGAGGCAGATATCCTTACTCTGTGTAAGCTGATGATCTCCATAAGCGATAATACTGCGACCAATCTGCTCATAAAGAGGTTCGGGATCGAGGCCCTTTCCCAGGAGTTTAAAAAGATAGGCCTCAAAGGTACAAGACTCAACCGGCTTCTGTTTGACGCTGAGGCGACAGAAAAAGGGATCGAGAATACGATCGTTCCTGACGAAATGGGAATGCTGCTTGAAAAGATATACAGCAGGACATTTGTGGACAGCCGTGTCTCCAAGGAAATTGAAGATATATTATTCCTTCAGCAGATAAACCATAAGATATGCGGGATCATAGGCGATGACAATGTGCCTGTGGCCCATAAGACAGGCGAGGATGATGATCTGAGCAATGATGTGGGTATAGTATATGCAAAACAGCCGTTTATCGTCTGCTTTGCGGGCCATGATACGAAAGTTTCACAGTTTGAAGATCTGATGAGACATGTAAGCGCAGATCTTTACAGAGAATGTAACAGATAATATCCATAATGAGGCACAAGGCGCCGCAGCCCCAGGCTGCGGTGTTTTGTGCCTTTTTAACATAAAAATATGACCAAAAGCCTTATTGACATTATCATTTTATTGAGTTAAAATTTAATATAAAGAACAATCTTTGAAAAAAGATTGTCAATTTTTTTGCATGAGAAGCGCGTTTCATACGCGCTTTTAGAAACTGCTCATATGATAATGGCGCGCAGGGGTTTACCGCAAGGTATGACGCGCTTGTTCGGGAGGGATGCTTAATATGATAAAAACCCTTGCTCGCAGTATACGCGAGTATAAGAAGAATGCTATCCTTACGCCTATCCTGGTTATAGTAGAGGTGGTGTTGGAATGCATCATACCTTTTGTCATCGCCAATCTGGTCAATGAAATGCAGGCCGGATGCGGTATGGACACCATATTGCATTATGGTATCCAGCTTTTGGTAATGGCCGTATTGTCGCTGGTATTCGGAGTTGCTGCCGGAAACACATGTGCTACGGCTTCTACGGGATTTGCCCGCAACCTGCGGAAAGACATGTTCTACCGCATTCAGGACTATTCTTTTGAAAATATAGACAAATTTTCAGTATCAAGTCTGGTCACCCGTATGACCACAGATGTTATCAATGTCCAGATGTCCTTTATGATGATAATCAGGATAGCCATAAGAGGGCCGCTGACCATGATATTTTCATTCGTCATGGGCTTTGTGATGGGCGGCAGGCTTGCCATGATATTTCTGGTGACTATCCCGCTGCTGGGGATCGGTCTTTTTCTTGTTATCCGCAAAGCTACTCCTATATTTCGCAGAGTTTTCCGCAAGTACGATGCCCTCAACGATTCCGTACAGGAAAATGTACAGGCAATGCGTGTAGTCAAGAGTTATGTCAGGGAGGACTATGAAAAGAAAAAATTTGCCAATGCAGCAGAGGATGTATGCAGGGACTTTACAAAGGCCGAGCGTATCATGGCCATAAACAGCCCAATGATGCAGTTCTGCGTATATGCAGGAATGGCTTTTGTGCTTTCATTTGGTTCATATATGGTCATTACCAGCCAGGGAGCTGAAGTAGCCGTAGGCCAGATGTCTGCGATCTTAACATATAGTTTTCAGATCCTGATGAGCCTGATGATGCTTTCCATGGTATTTGTCATGATAACCATGTCTCTGGAGTCTGCCGAGCGTATCGTGGAAGTGCTGAGCGAGAAGAGCAGCCTGACCAGCCCTGAAAACGCCGTTACCCAGATCAAAGACGGTTCCATCGACTTTGATGATGTCAGCTTCAAATATTCGGAAAAGGCAGAGAGGATGGCTCTGGAGGGAGTCAACCTGCATATAAAGTCAGGCGAAGTGATCGGAATACTTGGAGGTACAGGTTCATCCAAGACGACTCTCGTGCAGCTCATACCGCGCCTTTATGATGTGACCGAAGGTTCAGTCAAAGTTGGCGGAGTAGATGTGCGCAAATACGATCTTGAAGCATTGAGAAATAATGTTGCGATGGTTTTGCAGAAAAATGTCCTTTTCAGCGGGACCATAAAAGATAATCTCCGCTGGGGTAACGCCCAGGCGACTGATGAAGAGATAGTACATGCATGTAAGCTGGCACAGGCTGATGAATTTATCCAGCTTTTCCCGGATAAATATGACACCTGGATAGAGCAGGGCGGCGCCAATGTTTCCGGAGGCCAAAAGCAGCGGCTGTGCATTGCGCGCGCACTTTTGAAGAATCCAAAAGTGCTGATATTGGATGATTCCACCAGTGCTGTGGATACAAGGACCGATTCTCTGATCCGCCAGGCTTTCCGTGAGTTTATACCGCAGACCACCAAGATCATCATAGCTCAGCGTGTTGCTTCCGTGCAGGATGCCGACCGCATAATAGTCATGGATGGAGGCCGCATAAGCGCCATAGGCACCCACGAAGAGCTGCTCAGGACCAGCGAGATCTACCGGGAAGTTTATACTTCCCAGAATAAGGCAGGTGATGAAAATGGCGAAGAATAAGGAAAAGAACAAGTCTCCTCAGCGCTCCACCACCGCCAGAGGCCAGAGGGCGCCCAAGGGAGTATTGAGGCGGCTGATCCGTACTCTGTTTGAGTTTTACCCTGTATTGCTGCCTGTGACAATGGTGTGCATAATCATCAATGCAATAGTCAGCGCAGCTCCGGCTGTATTTTTGCAGAATGTTATCGCAATAGTGGATGAAAGCTACAGGAGCGGCGACTGGTCTTCGGTTTCCGGCAGGATACTGACATATGTGGCTGTCCTTGCGGTAATGTATGTCATCAGTCTGATCGCAGGAACTTTCTATACACAGATGATGGCCATAATAACTCAGGGCTCCTTAAAGAAGTTCCGTGAAAAGATGTTCAGCCATATGCAGGATCTTCCGATCAGGTATTTTGATACCAACGGCCACGGCGACATCATGAGTTATTATACCAACGATGTCGACACACTGCGGCAGCTTATAAGCCAGAGCTTGCCCCAGATAACCATTTCAGCCATAACTTTGTTTGTGGTGTTCTGTATAATGGTATATTACAGTGCGATCCTTGCGCTTTTGATAGTCGTAGGAGTGGTAGGCATGGTACTTGCTGCCAAGGCTATCACCAGGCGTTCATCCACATTCTTCCTGAGGCAGCAGGTTACACTGGCAAAGGCTGAGGCTTTTATGGAAGAAATGATGACCGGGCAGAAGGTCATCAAGGTGTTCTGCCATGAGGACGAGGCAAGAAAAGATTTTGACAGAGTAAACGGCGAGATATTTTATAATGCAAGAAACGGTAACCGTTTTGCAAACATCCTCATGCCTCTTCTGGGCAACATAGGAAATGTAATGTATGTAGTCGTTGCGCTGGTAGGAGGAGCGCTCCTGCTTACGGATGTGCCTAATATAAGCATCTCCGGAATGGCGTTCAGCATAAGCATCGTCGTACCTTTCCTGAACATGACAAAACAGTTTGCAGGATCTATAGGCCAGGTATCCAACCAGATAAACATGGTCATAATGGGTCTGGCAGGAGCTCACCGTATCTTTGCGCTGCTTGACGAAGAACCGGAAAGTGATGATGGAAAGATAACTCTCGTCAACGCCAGAGAAAATGAGGACGGCAGTCTCAGCGAATGCCAGGAGCGTACTCATATATGGGCATGGAAGCAGTGCAATGATGACGGCAGCGTAACATATACGAAGCTGCGGGGAGATGTGCGTTTCTATGATGTAAATTTCGGCTATTCGCCTGAAAAGATAGTGCTCCATGACATTTCACTCTATGCGAAGCCCGGTCAGAAGGTGGCTTTCGTTGGCTCCACAGGCGCGGGAAAGACTACCATTACAAACCTTATCAACAGGTTTTATGATGTGACCGACGGAAAGATATGTTATGACGGCATAGATGTGGACGATATAAAGAAATCCGATCTGCGCCGGAGCCTAGGCATTGTCTTGCAGGATACCAACCTGTTTACAGGTACGGTAATGGAAAATATCCGTTATGGTAATCTGCAGGCCAGTGATGAGGAATGTATAGAGGCGGCAAAACTTGCAGGTGCCGATGACTTTATCCGCCGTCTGCCGGAAGGGTATAATACCATGCTCACAAGCAACGGAGCAAATCTGAGCCAGGGGCAGAGACAGCTGCTTGCCATAGCGAGGGCGGCGGTGGCAGATCCGCCGGTAATGATACTGGATGAGGCGACCAGCTCCATAGATACCAGGACTGAAGCCATTGTACAGAGGGGAATGGACGCCCTTATGGAAGGCAGGACTGTGTTCGTCATAGCCCACAGATTGTCTACCGTGCAGAACTCAAACGCCATCATGGTCCTGGATCATGGCCGGATAATAGAAAGAGGCACCCATGACGACCTGCTCAAACTGAAAGGAACATATTATCAGCTTTACACAGGTGCCCTTGAACTGGATTAAGAACGCTGAGGCTCGTATATATGGCAGCTTGCAGCCAGACAGTCACCCCATTAACGGAAAAAATGTTAATGGGGTTTTTTGCACAGTGCGCCGTCATGCGCTTGTTTGGGCTGCCAGCACCATAAAAATGGGAAGGATACTACCCATAAAAAGGGGAAGGATACTGGATAGTGTAAAATAATTGTGGAGTTTTTACTGAAAAAGAAAAAGAGACCGACTC
>UQOC01000073.1 GCA_900542565.1 uncultured Eubacteriales bacterium
AGGCGATGTGCTGGTTCTGGCAGGAAGCATTCCTACAGGTCTGCCGGCAACCATTTATCAGGATATTCTCCATCGTCTGGCTGGCAAAGAAATCCTGACCGTTGTGGATGCTACAGGCAATTTGCTTTGCAATGTATTGGAACATCATCCGTTTTTGATCAAACCCAATCATCATGAACTGGGTGAGATTTTTGATGTGACCATTGATGATATGGAAAAGGTAAAAATTTATGCCGGAAAACTGCAGGAAAACATGCCTTTTATCGAAAACAGGCCTTTCAGGCATGTGGGGCCGGGAATATCACGCAGCGCACTGATAGGAGGGGGGACCACGCCCATGCCGGGAGAGATCTCCCTTGCACACAACGGTGTGCTGTTTCTTGATGAAATGCTCCAGATACCTTCAAATATCCTGGAAGCCATGAGAGAACCCATGGAAGAAAAAGAGATCTGCATATCAAGAGGTCGGAACAGAGTGGTATTTCCTGCGGATTTTGTGATGATAGGAGCCTCCAATCCATGCCCATGCGGATATCTGGGTGACAGGAGCCGGCAATGCACCTGTTCCCCAGGCCAGATAGCCAGATACAGGGCAAAGCTTTCAGGAGCCATGGCAGACAGGATAGATATATGCGTGGAGATCACAAGGATCGGATACGGCAGTTTGAAAGATACCGGAGGACTTTCGTCAGAACAGATGAAAAAAACTGTAACGGATGTCAGATACATGCAGATGGAAAAAAGAGGCATGCTGAACGGACAGATGAAACCGGCCGATATTGAAAAATACTGTATCCTTACAGAGGAAGCGGAAAAACTCCTGAAAAGGATATATGAATATGAGGGAATAAGCATAAGGCGGTACCATAAACTGCTGAAGGTGGCCAGGACCATCGCAGATATAAGGGGAGAACAGAAGATTGGGGCCGGTCATCTCACAGCAGCACATCAGTATGTAAGACTTCTGGAACAGAAAACATGGGGGAATAATTATGCACATCCGTAATAATATAGAGAGCATAAGGATATGTGACAGGGAATATCCTGAATTGCTGAAAAACATAAAAGATCCGCCGGATACCATATATTTTGCGGGGGATATCGCACTGATAAAAGGCGTCTCTGCTGCGGTGGTAGGAACAAGAAAGTGCAGTGAATACGGACGGCAGACTGCTCTGCGGATAGGCAGGATGCTTGGAAAGAACAAGGTGACAGTCGTAAGCGGCATGGCTGCCGGGATTGACGCTCACGCCCATGCAGGAGCACTGGATGCCGGCGGAAAAACAGTGGCTGTGCTTGCCTGTGGGCCGGATATATGCTATCCGAGAGAAAACAGGAAAATATATGAAATGATAAGGGAAAAAGGACTGATAATATCCGAACATCCTCCCGGCACCGAACCTAAGCCGTGGCATTTTCCCATGAGGAACAGGATAATATCCGGGGTCTCACTTCTTACGGTGGTGGTAGAAGCAGGGACCGGGAGCGGCGCGATCATCACAGCTCAGGCAGCAGCAGAACAGGGCCGGGATGTAATGGCGGTACCTGGAAATATAAACAGCCCATACAGCCTCGGCGCCAACAAGCTGATAGCCGACGGGGCTGCTGCAGTGACGGTGCCGGAGGATATATTGAGGGCTGCCGGCATAGAACCAGTAATGGAAGCGGAAGAAATGGAAAAAATGGGCAGCGATGAGCAGAAAGTATACAGGCTGCTGCTGGAAAAGGGTGAACTCACAGTGGAGGAACTCTGTGCATACATGGATGCAGACTCTTTTACAGTCAACGGACTTGTGAGCGTAATGGAGCTTAAAGGCGTGATATCTTACTGCATCGGAAAAATTTTTATTGCAAAATCCTGAAAAAAGCACTATTATATTTGACTATAGAAATATGCAAAGATGATTCCTGAGGGAATGATATAAAAACAGGAGGGGAAATGGCTGTAAAAGGAAAAAATGTTAGGAAAAAAACACTGGTCATAGTTGAGTCTCCGTCAAAGGCCAAGACCATAGGCAAATATCTGGGCCCGTCATATAAGGTCATGGCTTCGGTGGGGCATATAAGGGATCTTCCCAAGAGCAAGCTTGGCATAGATATTGAAAACGACTTTGAACCTGAATACATTTCCATCAGAGGAAAGGGTGATCTGATAAAGGAACTGAAAAAAGAAGCGAAACAGGCGTCCAAGGTTTATCTGGCAACCGACCCGGACCGGGAAGGAGAAGCTATCTCGTGGCATCTGGCATATCTGCTTGGCATTGATCCGTCATCTGACTGCCGGATAGTATTCAACGAGATAACAAAAGATACCATCAAGGCCGCCGTAAAGCACCCAAGGCCCATAGACCTGAAGCTGGTAGATGCCCAGCAGGCAAGGAGAGTCCTTGACAGGCTGGTGGGATATGAGATAAGCCCGCTCCTGTGGAGAAAGATAAGAAGAGGACTGAGCGCAGGCAGAGTACAATCGGCCGCCTTGAAGATAATCTGCGACAGAGAAAACCAGATAAAAAACTTTATACCAAAAGAATACTGGAATATCAATGTCCATTTCACCAAGGGAAAAGGTTTTGACGCCAGGTGCTCGGAGTACAAAGGCAAAAAACTTGAGATCGGCAGCAAGGATGAAGCAGACAGAGTGCTTGCAGACCTGAAAGCCGGAGAATATGTAGTTTCTGATATAACAAGAAAAGACAGGCAGCGCAGGCCCTTTGCCCCGTTCACTACCAGCAGCCTGCAGCAGGATGCCGCAAACAAGCTGAACTTTACCACAAAAAGATCCATGATGGTCGCCCAGCAGCTATATGAAGGGATAGAAATAAAGGGCAGCGGAACACTTGGCCTGGTAACATATATAAGGACTGACTCGGTAAGGATCTCAGATGAAGCCAAGAGTGCCGCCAGAGAATATATAAAAGAAAATTTCGGAGAAAAATATACTGCAAACAACACCTTTTCCAACAGGAAAAAAGATATACAGGATGCCCATGAGGCGATCAGGCCCAGCAACATCAGTCTTGATCCTGAACAGATAAAAGATTCCCTGACCAGGGATCAATATGCGCTGTATAAGCTGATATGGACCAGATTTCTTGCCAGCCAGATGGCTCCTGCCGTATTTGATTCTGTGCAGGCGTCCATATCCAACGGAGATTACGGCCTGAAGGCAAGCGGATCAAAACTCATATTTGACGGATACCAGAGGATATATAGTTCAAATCTCGATGAGGATAAGGACAAACTCCTGCCGGATCTTGCCATAGGTGAAAAACTCAGCGCAAAGGAGCTGCCGGGAGAACAGAAGTTCACAGAACCGCCCGCAAGATTCACTGAAGCCAGCCTGGTAAAAGATCTGGAGGAAAAAGGCATCGGCCGTCCCAGCACATATGCCCCTATCATAGCAACCTTGCTGGAGAGAAAATATATCTCAAGGCAGAAAAAAACGCTGATACCGACAGATCTGGGATTTCTGGTGACCGATATGCTAAGCGATTATTTTAAAGAAATAGTCGATACCGGTTTTACGGCCGAAATGGAAGATAAACTTGACGATGTGGAGGTTAAGGCATTAAACTGGAAAGAGATAGTCCGGGATTTTTACGGTACCCTTAAGGAAGAACTGGATATAGCCGACAAAGCCATAGAAAAAGTCAAGATCGAGGACCAGATGACCGATGAGATATGTGAGCTCTGCGGTAAGCCCATGGTGATAAAACAGGGAAGGTTCGGAGAATTCCTGGCATGCAGCGGTTATCCGGAGTGTAAGAATACCAAGCCTATCATCCGCAAGACAGGGGTGAAATGTCCGGACTGCGGCGGCGACATCATAGTGCGCAGGGGCAGGTCAGGAAAAGTATTTTACGGATGCAGCAATTATCCGGATTGCAAGAAAGCTTTCTGGTATAAGCCGGTAGACAGGAAATGCCCTCAATGCGGATCTGTCCTGCTGGAGCGAAATTCAAAAAATGCAAAATATGTTTGTTCCAATGACAAATGTGGGTATAAAGAGTAAATCAAGGAGGTATTTAATCATGGTACAATTTCATGCAACCACCATTTGCGCAGTAAGAAGGGGACCCGATGATGTTTGCATCGGAGGAGACGGACAGGTCACCATGGGTGAATCTGCCATAATGAAAAACGGAGCAAAAAAAGTAAGGAAGATTTACAAGAATACAGTGGTATCAGGCTTTGCCGGTTCTGTAGCCGATGCTTTTTCTCTTACGGAAAAGTTTGAGAAAAAACTTGAAGAGCATTCAGGCAATCTGAAAAGGGCGGCAGTAGACCTTGCCCAGCTCTGGCGTTCAGATAAGGGAATGAGAAGCCTTGAAGCGCTTATGATCGTAGCCGACAAAAATGAAATGCTCATCATTTCGGGAAATGGCGAAGTGATAGAACCGGATCAGGACTTTGTAGCCATCGGTTCCGGGGGAAATTACGCTTACGCCGCAGCCAACGCTCTGTATAACCATACTGACATGAGCGCTGAAGAGATTGTGAGGGAAGCCTTGAAGATCGCTTCATCCATTTGCGTATATACTAACGATCATATTTCTGTAGAGAAATTGTAACAAGGGGGAACAACATGGAAAGCAAATTATACAGTATGACTCCGAAGCAGATCGTTGCGGAGCTTGACAAATACATCATAGGCCAGGATGAGGCAAAAAAATCCGTTGCCATCGCTCTCAGGAACAGATACAGGAGGAGCCTCCTTTCAGAGGAGCTGAGAGAAGAGATCACGCCGAAAAATATACTGATGATGGGGCCTACCGGCTGTGGTAAGACTGAGATAGCCAGGAGACTGGCAAAGCTCATGGATGCGCCTTTTGTCAAAGTGGAAGCCACAAAATTTACTGAGGTCGGATATGTGGGCCGCGATGTGGACTCAATGATAAGAGATCTTGTGGAAGCCTCCATGAGAGTGACCAAGCAAAAAAAACTGGAAGAAAAATACAGCATAGCTGATGATATAGCTGAAGAAAAGATCGTTGAGGCCATCATACCCGGCAAAAAGAAAAAAACTTCCGGACAGGCCAAAGGCCCTTTCGACTTCATAATGAACAGCGGCGGATACCAGAGCCAGAAACAGCAGTATCTGGACGGCCAGGCTTCAAAGGAAAACGAAAAAGAAGACAGGGATGTGGAGATGGCAAGGGAGCAGGTAAGACAGCAGCTCCGCCAGGGACTTCTGGAAGACCAGTATATCGAGATCGATGTTGTCGACACTCCTAAAGGCAACCAGCTTGACATGAGCAATGAAGGAATGTCCATAGCCATAGGAAATATATTCGGCAATATGGCTCCTGAAAGGACCAAGAAAAAGAACTGCAAAGTCAAAGATGCCAGAAAGATACTGAGAGAGCAGGAAGCCCAGAAGCTCATAGACATGGATGTTGTCACCGACGAGGCCATCGAGAACGCAGAACAGAACGGCATAGTATTTATCGACGAGATAGACAAGATAGCATCCGGATCACGCATGATGTCAGGTGCGGATGTGTCAAGAGAAGGAGTCCAGAGAGACATACTTCCCATAGTAGAAGGCAGCGTGATAAATACAAAATACGGACCGGTAAAGACGGATCATATACTCTTTATCGGGGCAGGAGCTTTCCATACTGCAAAACCGACAGACCTGATACCTGAACTCCACGGCCGTTTCCCGATCAGAGTTGAACTGGAAAGCCTTACCAAGGATGACTTTGTAAATATACTTACCGTTCCGGAAAATGCCCTTATCAAGCAGCACAAGGCCCTGCTGGAGACTGAAGGGGTAGAAGTTGAATTTACAGAAGGCGCCATCGACGAGATCGCGACCATGTCGTACCTGATGAACGAGCAGACAGAAAACATAGGGGCAAGAAGGCTGCACACAGTGCTGGAAAAGCTCCTTGAAGATATTTCGTTCAACATACCTGATGTTGAGCAGGAAAAGATCGTAATAGACGCCGACTATGTAAAAGAAAAATTCCAGGAGACCATCCACAAGGAAGATCTGGACAGGTTCATATTGTAGTCAGATTGGAGCAGGCAAATGTCAAGCAAGATCCTCAGTAAAATCAGGAAACTTAACTGGGTACTCACTGAAAGCACCACAGGCAGTTTTTCTTACGGGCAGTTGAGTGAGATATTGAGCCAGGTGCTCAGTGCCAATGTATATATAACAGATTCCGATGGAAAAGTCTTAGGAACCGGATATATAAACAAAGAGGACTCATCGCTGATGGTAGACAGAAGAGGCATGGAAAGACTGGTGCCTGCTCATAATGAGAACTTCCTCCAGATCACCGAGACTAAAGCCAACATAAAGGGAGCAGATATCCTCAGGATGTTCGGCAGCAGCTATGAGATGTCAGAAAAATACCATTGCATCATACCGAGCTTTTGCGGCGGAAAACGGCTGGGCACTCTTATAGCGGCCAGATACGAGGAAGAATTTTCAGAAGAAGATATAGCTTTGTGCGAATACGGGGCAGCCGTTGTGGGACTTGAAATACAGAGGAACAACAGGTTTGCCAGAGAAGAGGAGAACCGCCTCAAAGGTTCGGTGGATCTTGCCCTGTCATCACTTTCTGCATCGGAGAAGGAAGCGGTCATCACTGTCCTTAAAGAATTCAGAGGTGATGAAGGGGACATAGTGACAAGCAAGATCGCCGAAAAATACCATATGACAAATTCTCTGGTGGTAAACGCTCTGCGCAAGCTTGAAAGCGCCGGGATCATCAGGGCCAGATCTATGGGTATGAGAGGTACGCGTATCTTGATAATAAACCCGTTTTTCCGTAAAGAAGCTGAAAAACTCAGATAATGAACAAAACCCCCGAATGCGTCATAGTATGCAAGAGGGGGTTTTTGTATGAAGAGATGGCTGGTGATTCTCGCAGGATTTCTGCTTGCTGCAGCGGGAACCCTTGCGCTGCTAAAAGACACATTCGGTGAAAATATTGAAGCGACGGCAGAGGCGATAGCGGTCAACATCGTTGCCACCAAGATAAATACCAGCCTGCAGCAGGGATTTTATGACGAAAGCCTGGGAGAACCCATTTTAGATATAGGCCGGGACAGCGAGGGTAATATACAGTACATACAATCCGATTCAAGGGTCATAAATAAGCTTGTGCTGTCTTTTTCCAAAAATGTGGAGGAAACATACAGCATGTCTGATATGGAAGAAGTACGGGTCAATCTGGGCGTCATAACAGGGAACAGCCTGTTGTCCCAGCTTCCTTTTACCGCATCTGTCAGGGTGCAGCCGCTCAGTCTCACCAAATTTCAGGTGGAAACAGAATTTGAATCTGAAGGTATAAATCAGACGCGGTACTTTGTTTACTGTACAGTCACCAGCCAGGTCCATATAATAGCCCCCTTTACGGACAAGGTGGCGGAAATAGACAGGAAAGTCCTTCTGGCCGAGGCGATAATCGTAGGGAAAGTGCCGGACAGCTATGTGGTAGTCCCTGAAGATAATATTATGGATGCAATCGAATAAAACTTGTGATAGAATAACATCATGCTCAGATTTAACGAAAACAACGAAGTCATCACAGAGGAACATTACAGCGCGATATTGGTCGGGCTGATCCGGGATAAGGATTCCCGGCGTTCCATAGAAGAACTGGAAGGTCTGGCGGAGGCAGCCGGCGTTACCGTGGCCGGGATAATGACCCAGAAGGCGGAAAAACCAAATACAGCCACCTTTATCGGAAAGGGGAAGGTGGAAGAACTGGCAGAAGCCGTCAGCACCATGGAAGCAGATACGGTCATCTTTGATGATGAACTGACAGGCATGCAGATGAGAAATCTCGAAGAAGCCACAGGGGCAAGAGTGATAGACAGGACGATACTGATCCTGGATATCTTTGCTGCAAGGGCAGCCTCAAAAGAGGGAAAGCTCCAGGTAGAGCTGGCACAGCTGAAATACAGGCTGCCAAGGCTTACAGGTTTTGGCAAATCCCTTTCAAGGCTGGGAGGGGGCATAGGAACACGGGGACCGGGAGAAAAAAAGCTGGAAACAGACAGAAGGCATATTGAAAGGCGGATAAACGACATAAAAAAAGAGATCGCCCACATAACCCGGACAAGAAGCGTTCAGAGGGCGCGGAGAGAGAAGAACAGTGTTCCGGTCGTCGCCCTTGTGGGATATACCAATTCGGGCAAATCAGCCATCATGAACAGGATCCTTTCGGCAACTGCCAGATCAGATAAGTCAGTGACAGAAAAAAACATGTTATTTGCGACTCTTGATACTCAGCAGCGCAGAGTGAAGCTGCCGTCAGGAAAAATCTTTGTACTTGTTGATACCGTAGGCTTTGTAAGCGGCCTGCCTCATTCACTGGTGGAGGCTTTTAAAGCCACCCTTGAAGAAGTGGCTTATGCCGACCTTATCCTCCATGTGGTAGACGCCTCGTATGATGAGCACGACTTCCAGATAGAGGTTACAGACAAGGTCATTGAAGAGATAGGCGCAGCGGGAAAGGACAAGATCCTGGTATTCAACAAGACAGATCTGCCGCATCAAGAGATAATTCCTGTAAGGGGAGAAGAACTTATTGAGATTTCAGCCAAAACGGGCAAAAACATTGACAGGCTGATGGAAATGATACAGGAGAAACTATACAGATGAAGCTATACAGTACCCTATGCAAAGAAGCGGAGGCGGAACAGACAATAGAACGGTCGAGGTTCATCGCCCATGTAAGGCCTGTTTCTTCAAGAGAAGAAGCGGACGCTTTCATCGGGGAGATAAAGAAAAAATACAAGGATGCCACCCATAATGTCCCTGCAATGGTCATCGGAGATAAAATGCAGATACAATGGGCCTCGGACGATGGAGAACCTCAGGGAACATCCGGTGCGCCCATCGTCAGGCTTCTTACTGCAGAGGGAATAACTGATACGGCAGTGGTCGTGACCAGGTATTTTGGCGGCATAAAGCTTGGAACAGGCGGGCTGGTAAGGGCATATACATCTTCCGTAAAACTTGCTATTGAAAAAGCCGGAATATGTGATATAATAGAACAGTGCCTGCTGAAATATGTCTTTGATTATACATTTTTAGCAAAGATACAGAGCCTTGCAGGAGAAAGTTTTGCAATAGAAAACATAATATATTCCAATGTGGTGGAGGCAGATCTTTCTTGCCTGCCGGAAAAGACAGAAGAAGTCAAAAGCCTCATAAACAGCGTAACATCAGGAAAAGCAAGGCTTGCAGAGGAAACCACAGCGACTGTAAAAAAAGAAATTGAAAAAATATTAAAAAATCCTTGACAATTTTATGAAAGTACTGTATAGTTAATAAATGTGTCGAGCAACTTTACTGACGCGGGGGCGCTTAGCTCAGCTGGGAGAGCATCTGCCTTACAAGCAGAGGGTCATAG
>UQOC01000074.1 GCA_900542565.1 uncultured Eubacteriales bacterium
TCCCGCCACATCCATGTGGAACTGGATGACAAAGATGAGATTTAATATCACATTCAGCACTCCCGCAATGGAAAGAAAGATCAGCGGCCTGCGGGTATCACCTTTTGCCCTCAGTATGGAACTGCCGAAGTTATACACCATCATTGACGGCATTCCTATGAAATATATCCTCAGATACAGAGCCGAAAGACCCAATACAGAATCAGGCGCCTGCATCAGGTGGAGTACAGGCCTTGCCAGGATCATCCCTATGACTGCCAATATCACCCCGCTTATGAGGCTGACCATTATGGCCGTATGTACTGTCTCGCTCAGGTCCTTTTCCCTCCTGGCGCCGAAATATCTTGCAGCCAGTACATTTCCGCCCACCGAAAGGCCTATGAACAGATTCGACAGAAGATTGATGAGTGAGGTCGTAGAGCCTACGGCTGCCAGAGAATTATCTCCGGCAAATCTTCCCACTACGATTATGTCGGCAGCATTAAAAAGAAGCTGGAGTACGCCTGAGCACATCAAAGGAAATGCAAACACCAGCATCTTTTTTAATATTGGCCCGCTGACCATATCGATCTCATGTTTGGTCTTTTCTGTTTTTTCAATCTCGGAAATCGTTTCCTGTTCCGTACCCATTTCTACCTCCGCTTATCCTCTGCAAGATCATTGTAATATCATCATATGCTCCAGATCTGAAAACTCTATATGATTATATCATGCCGGTACACTCTTTGTACAGGTCATACATTGACTGACTGAAGCAGACAAATGTAACTTCCACATCGTAATCCCGGTTTTCTCCGATCCACTGTCTGACAGCCTTTACTGCCACAGGAACAGCTTTTTCAGGCGGATATCCGTAAACTCCGGTTGAAATGGCCGGAAAAGCGATGGTCCTTATCTCATATCTGCGGGCAAGATCCAGTGAACTGCTGTAGCATGAAGCAAGCATGGCCTCATCTTCTGCCCTGCCGCTGTACACAGGTCCTACGGTATGGATGACATACCTTGCTTGCAGTCTGTATCCTTTTGTTATCTTGGCTTCTCCTGTCCTGCATCCGCCCAGGGTCCTGCATTCTGCCAGGAGCTGCGGTCCTGCAGCCCTGTGGATGGCCCCGTCCACCCCTCCGCCTCCAAGCAGGCTGTGATTGGCGGCGTTTACAATGGCATCAGTATCAGACATGGTTATATCCCCCATTTTCACTGCGATACGGCTCATGTTTTTCCTCCTGCAAAATTTCTGTATGTTTTTCTGTATTCTGTCGGAAGCATGTCTGTGCTTTCTTTGAATGCCTGGGTAAACTTGCTCTGAGTGCCGTATCCCACTTTCTGCGCAATAAGGGCAACGGGTTCTTCTGTCTGCACCAGCAGCCTCCGGGCTTCTCTCATCCTGTATTCTTTCACATAAGAAGCCACCGGCATTCCGTAAACAGCTTTAAACACAGACTTCAGCGTAGATGTGTTCATCAAGTATTTTCTGGACAGCTCCTCTATTGTAAACCTCCGGCTCAGATCGCTTACAAGCAGGTCTCGTATTTCCCTGACAGTCTCCGTCTGCTGTGACACATATCCCGTCAGAGTATCTGACTTCTGCGGGTCAAGTTCTTCCAGGTACATGATAAGCTCAATGGCTTTAAGCTTATAGTAGCTGTTCCTTGCGGGCCCGTCTTTTTCATACAGCGGCCCGAATATCCTCTGGGCCTCTGCGCCCGAAGGCACTCCAACGGGTATGCCGGACATACAGTATCTTTCGTAAAGGATACCGGCATCAAAGGCTGTATCCTTTAACAGATCAGGGATCTGCCTGCCGAGTTCATTGAGATCCAGAGCCACTGACGCACCTTCATAATAACCCAGAGGCATTCTCATTCTCGAATCTGCACAGCTTTTCATAGAATGGATACAGATATCTCCTGGACCCAGATATACTGCCTCTCCGTTTCCCATTTCCCATCCGATCCGCCCTGCCCGGCAGTGGGTTATCTCAAGTACATGGTCTGAGGCTTTATGATGGAAAACCATGCTCTCTGCCAGATACTCGTGGAAAGAGACCTCTATCCCCGGCATGACGCGGAATATCTCTATCCTTCCTTTTCCGTCTGTCCTGCTGGTCAGATGTTCAGCCGAAAAACATTTTTCGCCATTGTCCATACCGTGTCTTTCTGCTGTCACAGCGCCGTCCGGCACCTGTGAAAGATCCATGGCAATGGATATCATATGCTCATCTTTCATCTTCATGTTCTCCGGTTTCTTCTACTCAGCGGGGCAGGTGATCTCCACCATCTTTTCGATCATATGATGAAGGCTCTGGGCCTGCATTGTATCGGCAGCCTTGTAATATACTTCCTTCCCGACCCGCCTGCTGGTGATCAGCCCTCCGGATTTTAGCTGTCTGAGGTGATGGGAAACCGCCGGGCTGCTCATGCCCACAATGGAAGCAAGATTTGTCACACACTCTTCCCAATGGCACAAGATCCAGAATATCCTTATGCGGCTGCCGTCACACAGTTGCTTGAATATATATGCCACCGTCTGAAAATCTTCGACTTTTGGGATATTCTCGGGCTGTTCTTCAATGAGCTGCCCGTGGTCATGGGGCAAATGGCTTTTGCTCATAGCTTCCTCCTTTTACTTTTTTGGTATATTTTATCACAGTTCTGAAAAAATATATACCCACACAGGACGGAAAAAATCTGCATATCTAAATAAAATTTTATCATGCTGCAGCCTGCGGCCGCCGCCCCGTCCATCGTGAGCAGCAGGCATTGGCTCCCGGCCGCAGCCTGCCCTCTCATGTGCCGGGGGTGATTTGCCCAAAAGGAAGGCTTTTTATCCCAAACGGAAAAACATCAAAAAAAAATGTTGACTTGACGGGCCATAGTGGTATTATAAAGGCATAAACAATTAAACAATCGTTTAATAATATCCCGTAAAAATAATAAGGAGAACAAGCTATGAAAAAGACTTATAAGATCGATGTGGACTGCGCCAACTGCGCCAACAAGATGGAAGCTGCCGCCAGGGCTACGGAAGGTGTCAGAGATGCGACGGTAAATTTCATGACTCTCAAGATGATCGTTGAATTTGAAGATGGCAGTGAACCCAAGGCCGTGATGGAAGCGGTACGAAAGAACTGCAAAAAAGTGGAGGATGACTGCGAGGTCTTTATATAACCGGCACACGGTCCGCCATACCGGCAGGATGATCTCACACTGACGGAGGAACACCATGAACAAAAAACAGAAAAAAATGCTGGCAAGGGTCATCATTTCCGCAGGCCTTCTCACAGGCCTGGCCTTTGCCCCGGTAACCGGGATCCTCAGGTTCGGGCTGTATCTCATCCCGTACTTTGTGATCGGCTATGACATACTTATCAAAGCTGCCAAAGGAATCAAAAACAGACAGATATTCGATGAAAGCTTCCTGATGGCCATAGCGACCATCGGCGCCATCGCCCTGGCCCTGTACGAAGAAAGCGGCGACTATACGGAAGCCATTGCAGTAATGCTGTTTTACCAGATCGGGGAACTCTTCCAGAGCTATGCCGTCGGCAAAAGCCGCCGCAATATCAGCGAGCTTATGGATATCAGGCCCGACTATGCAAACATTGAAAAAGACGGCAGGCTGCAAAGGGTCGATCCGGACGAAGTCGCCATCGGCACGACGATAATCATACAGCCAGGTGAAAAAGTGCCCATCGACGGTATCGTTACCGAAGGCACATCAAGTCTCAATACCAGCGCACTGACCGGTGAAAGCCTTCCCCGCGATGTAAAGGAGGGGGACGAGATCATCAGCGGATGCATCAATATGACCGGCCTGCTGAAGATACGCACTGTCAAAGAATTCGGCGAATCTACAGTGTCGAAGATACTTGACCTGGTGGAAAACGCCAGTTCACGCAAATCAAGGTCTGAGGACTTCATATCCAAATTTGCGCGTATCTACACCCCGGCCGTATGCGCCGCCGCACTTGCCCTTGCCTTGCTGCCGCCCCTTGTACGCATGACAGCCATGGGCCTTGATGCCGGATGGGAGGACTGGATATACAGGGCACTTACATTTCTTGTCATAAGCTGTCCTTGTGCCCTTGTCATCAGCATACCTCTCAGCTTCTTCGCCGGTATCGGCGGAGCCAGCAATGCCGGTGTGCTCATAAAAGGCTCCAACTATCTTGAAACTTTGTCCAAGACCCGTATAGTCGTATTTGACAAGACAGGGACCCTGACCCAGGGAGTATTTGAAGTCAACGGCATCCATCACGGCTCCATGAGTGATGAAAAGCTTCTTGAGTACGCCGCTCTTGCCGAAAGCTCTTCGTCCCATCCCATCAGCAAGAGCATACAGAAAGCTTACGGAAAGGACCTGGACAGGAGCCGTGTGTCCAATGTCCGTGAAATGAGCGGAGGCGGCGTCATAGCCACAGTAGATGGCAGGGAGATCGCAGCCGGCAATGACAAACTTATGGACAGCCTGGGCATAGCATATATCCCGTGCCATCAGGCAGGCACTGTCATACACCTTGCCATAGACGGAAAATACGCAGGTCATCTGCTGATCTCGGATAAGGAAAAGCCCCATTCCAAAGAGGCTGTATCAGAGCTGAAAAAATCCGGAGTTTCCATGACCGTAATGCTCACCGGCGACAGAAAAGAAGTGGCTGACCTTGTGGCCGCAGACCTGGGCATAGACCGGGTCTACAGCCAGCTTCTGCCTGCCGGCAAGGTTGAAAAAGTCGAAGAGCTTCTCAGAAATAAATCAAAAAAAGAAAAACTGGCCTTCGTAGGAGACGGCATCAACGATGCTCCTGTGCTGAGCCGGGCTGATATAGGCATCGCCATGGGCGCCATGGGATCAGACGCAGCCATAGAGGCTGCCGATGTGGTCCTCATGGACGATGACCCGCTCAAGATATCAAAGGCCATAAAAATATCCCGCAAATGTCTGCGCATAGTATATCAAAACATCGTATTCGCCATCGGCGTCAAGTTCATATGCCTGCTCCTGGGAGCCCTGGGCATAGCCAACATGTGGCTTGCCATCTTCGCCGATGTGGGCGTAATGATCCTGGCAGTCATCAATGCCATAAGAGCGCTGTTCGTCAAAAAGTTATAGAAACAGGCTCAAGATCATAGATATATTCTCCGGCGGTGAGGCCGCGGTCATCATACTCGGCTTCTCCGCCCTGATTATCATACGGGTCTGCACGCCAATGTTTTTTCGGTACCTCAAACCCCGCCTGAAAATCATCATTTACAGGTATCCTCAGGGGATCCACATTCCCAAAGAAGAAATTCCACCCTGCCTTATCGCCTCTGGCAAAAGCAGCTCCGCCGTAAGAAAGGTCTGCATATCTCCATCCGTATCCGGGGGCAAAGAACATTGCCCAGTCATGCTCCCCCACATCCTCCGGCTTTGCGTCAAGTCCCGACTGCCACCTTGCCGGTATCCCGGCCATCCGGCACAGGGTTATGAACAGGAGAGCCTGTACGCCGCAGTCGCCTTTTCGATTGACAGCACAATACTCAGAAATATTGTCAATGCTGTAATAGTCCCGCACAAACCGATAATCCACCGAAGTCGTTATATGATCGTATATCTTCCTTGCGATCCTCAAAGGATCTTTTTCTCTGCCGACGATCTGACTGCATACCGCTCTGAGATAAGGGGTAAAGCATATGTGAGGCGGCTTTTCTGCAAGCCATTGCCCATCCTCATAGGCCATAGGACCTTCCTGCGCCGCCGCTCCGGCCACATTCCTGTATATTATGCTGTTATCAAATTCATATTCTATGTAAAATTCCTGTCCGATAAATGCTGTCCCCTCAAAATACGCAGTAGGCTGCATGCTGTCCCTCCTGGGCAGTTTCTGGAGTTCCGGCGAAGCATCTATGAGCCTCAGGCCGGATATGCTTCCCCTTTCCACAGGAAAAGGAAGATGTACATGCAGTTTTTGGCCAGGCCTTACAGCATGGTCTTTTAACCGGAGGCTGTGCCTTATATGGATATGGGCCTTCATCAGGTCTTTGTCCTTCACTCTGCTTATGATCTCCCGTTCCGAAGACGCCGGATCGTCCTCTTTGAAGATCGCGCCTTTTTTGTGAGCCATCTCTTCAAGGACTCCGGGATAAACTTTAAACAGAGTCTTATGGAAATTGTTTATGTATCTTATTTCTCCGTTCAGATACATCCAGTCAGCTTTATCTTCCCTTCTAAGCTGCTCCAGATCTGCTGGTGTGATCTCCGGAATCCTCTGGCGCAGAAGTTCCAGAGCCTTATCTTTGGATATCGTATATCTGCTCTGGATATGGTCAAGGCTGTTCAGTTCAAGTTCCAGCCTTGTTTTAAGCGAAGGCAGTACGCCGTCTTCAGAAAGGAGCCTGTTTATGTCCTGCCTTACAACATCAAAATGTCCGCTCCATTTTTCCTTTACTATGGCTTCCGGCAGGGGGAATGACAGATATTTCAGATCTTCGTATCTCATTGTTATCTCTTTCCTTATATCATACACACGATTTTCAGAGGCAATCTTTCAAGACCCGGAGGGCATTTTTGTAGCAGATCTTTTCTGCTACCCTCGGTGAAAAGATTTCCTCAAGTTTGCGGACCACCGGCCCGTAACAGCCATATCCGCTGCCTTCGAGCTTGCTGTCCATCCCGTCCAGATCGGCTCCGAGAGCCACATGATCCTCTCCGGCCTTGTTCACCATGTATTCCACATGGCGGATTATATCGCTGACAAATGTACTGTCCGAATTTTCTTTCAGAAAAGGTGCATAAAAATTTACGCCTGCCACTCCCCCATGTCCTGCAATGCACCTGAGCTGATCGTCCGTAAGATTTCTTGGATGATCCCTGAGCGCCCTGGCGCACGAATGGGATGCTACAAAGGGTTTTGTGCTGTGCCTCGCAACATCATAAAAACCTCCCTGGGACAGATGAGACACATCTGCGATCATGCCCTTCTCGTTGATTTTTTCAACCACTTCGATACCGAAAGGCTTGAGGCCTTTCATGTGATCTTCTCTGTTTACGCTGTTGGGGAATCCTATGCAGTTTTCATGATTCCATGTAAGGGTGAGGAGCCTGACGCCTCTTTCGTATAGCCTGTCAAGCCTTTCAATCTCCCCTTCAAGTATATATCCGTCTTCCAGCGTAAGCACAGAAGACATACTGCCTTCTTTCAGGTTGTTCTCCAGATCCTGATATGAAAGGACCTTGCGGATCAGATCCTTGTTTTTTTCCATTTCGCCGTCGTAGAAATCAGCAATATCGAAAAAAAGCTCATACAGGCTCTTCTCTTCCTCTGCCCTTTCCGTCCGGTTTTTAGGCATGGAAAGCCATACAGCAAAAAACTGAGCTGCGCCGTTGTTCTTTTTCATTTTTTCAAGATCCACACATAAAGAATTGTTCCTGAGGTTTTCCTTTCGCAGAAAACATTCCTTTATGGTATCGCAGTGCATATCTATGATCTTCATTACTGATCCCTCACGGTTATTTTATTAAAGAAATTCAAGCAGGCTGTACAGAATCCTGCCTCTTATGCCTGTCACCGTCTTTGCGTGGTAAAGGGAGCTTATGACAGCTTCTTCTACAGTTTCTGCCACAGCCTCAAACACATCGTCCAGCTTATCATCCTGTATCATCTTCAGCTCTGTTATGCCGGTCTGTGAATAATGCGGTATACGGTTGGTTGTTGAAAAAGCAAGCGCAATGTCTCCGCTGCCGTTTCCAAGATAAGATCCGGTCCTGCCAAGGCCTATGGCGGCCCTCCTTGAGATCCTGTTAAGCTGTCTGTTTGTCAGCGGCAGGTCTGTGCCGATTACTATTATAACAGAACCCTTATCATTTTCAGCAATTTTTTCTACAGGCGTATGGATCTTTTTCCCATCTATCCTGAGATTTCCAAGAACTCCGAAGTTGGACATCAGGATAGCTCCTATGGTATATTTTTTACCGCTGACATCAACTATCCTTGAGGCAGAGCCTATACCGCCTTTGAGACCCATGCAGCACATGCCTGTTCCTGAGCCTACTGCTCCTTCTTCAAAATCTTCCCCTGTGTTGCGGAGAGCTTCCAGTACATGTTCTTCTGTTACATGCATCCCTCTTATATCATTTAATTCTCCGTCGTTGCACTCAGTCACTACACAGTTGACCGTACCGGTGGAAACACCTATATCCTCATTTTGTTCCAGCATATATTTTACTGAAGCCGTAACAGCCGTACCAACGCTGAAGGTGTTGGTCATCACGATCGGAGATTCTATGGTGCCCAGTTCCTGTATCTGTACCAGGCCCGCACTTTTTCCGAATCCGTTTATCACCGCTGTCCCTGCTGCCACCTTATCCTTAAAAAGATTGCCCTGATGGGGCAGGATGGCGGTCACGCCGGTATGCACATCTTTTTTACCGTCCTCTATGGTAACATGCCCCACCGTCACTCCCGGCACATCTGTTATCTTGTTCTTCGGCCCCTTGGGATACTTTGCGGTGAGGGATACCCACTGATTTTCAGGCAAACCCATTTTTTCCTCCTTGCCTAAGGCAATTTCTAAAAGTAAGGGGCTGTTTGACAGCCCCTCAGACTGTAGACAAACCCCAGACAGATTGTATGGTCGTCTGGGGTTTTTTCTT
>UQOC01000075.1 GCA_900542565.1 uncultured Eubacteriales bacterium
TATGTCCCCATACTCCATCCCCATGCCTATGTCCCCATACCCCGGTCTCCATGCCCGCTCCCTAAACCTGCCACCCAAGCCTGATGCCCATACCCCGATCCCCATGCCTATGTCCCCATACTCCATCCCCATGCCTATGTCCCCATACCCCGGTCTCCATGCCGCTCCCTAAACCTGCCACCCAAGCCTGATGCCCATATCCCGGTCCCCATCTGCCCAGATACGCACGCCAGATAGACACCTTCATCAGCCAGATAGACACCTTCATCAGCCGGATACATGTTGAAACCCTGCCTCAAAAATGATAAAATATCATCATAACACGATGAAGGGAGTAACCGAAAATGGATCTTATCACCGGCATAAAGGAAAGAAGAAGTATAAGAAAGTTTAAAGATAAAAAAGTACCGAGGGAAATCCTCGAAGAGATAGTAAATATCGCAGCCTATGCTCCGTCATGGAAGAACACACAGATAGCAAGATATATAATAGTAGACGATGAGGAGACTTTAAAGAAACTGGCCACCGAAAAATGTGCCTACGGATTTACCGGCAATGTAACGGTCATGGAACAGGCGCCGGCCTTGCTCCTGCTCACATATGTAGAGGGAAGATCCGGATTTGACAGGGACGGAAGCTTTTCCACCAAAAAAGAGGATGGCTGGCAGATGTTTGATGCAGGCATTGCAGCCCAGACATTTTGTCTTGCTGCCTGCGAAAAGGGACTGGGTACAGTCATACTGGGATATTTTGATGAAGATGAGATCAAAAAAGTGGTTGAGATCCCGCAGGGACAGTCACTTGCAGCCCTCATACCGATAGGATATCCCGATATAGTTCCGGTTGCGCCGCCCAGGAAAGATGCTTCCAAACTGCTCACTTTTATTTAGAACTTCTGAAAGTTTTATGAATATTAGTATTAAAAGGTTGCCATACGAAACAATATAGGTTATAATCTAAAAGATAAAAAGCCTTAGCAAAAGGCTTTTTATTATGGACGGAATAAGATTCGCAGAACTTGTTACAGATAAACTGTGAAAGGATTTACAGATATGCGCAGCGACAGATACAAGAAGGAAAAAGAAAAGCAGACAGCCAAAAAGAACAAAGGATTCAGAGTACTTTCGATAATCTACTCTATCCTCGTCATATGCTTTATAGCGTCATTACTTTGGCTAAATGTGCTGCCGGCAGAATACCTGTACCCGCTTATAGGGGTGATCGTAGTGATATCGCTGTTCATCGTGCCGGTCATGTACAGCAAGAATGGCAAAAAGAACAGAAAAAAGATAGCCGCTTTCTTTGCCGTGCTATTCATGGTGCTTTTCGGGATAGGCACCTATTATATGACCGCCACCATAGGTTTCTTCAATGCCATAACCAGCATCGGAGGCGCCAGCGAGGATTTCTACCTGGTGGTCAAAGCCGACTCTTCATACGATGAAGCAAGCCAGCTTTCAGGAGAAACGGTGGCTACATACGCCACCGCCGACACGGCGTATGCCCAAGCCAAGACTAAGCTGCAAGATGAAGTAAATGTGGAATACAGCTATATCGAAAGCATACCGGATCTGCTGGACGGGCTGCTAGATGAGGACTATCCGGCCATATTCATCAGCGCCGCAACATATGATACCATGAAAGAAAGCGATTCCCAGCTGGAGACAGAGACTAAGATAATACACACTATTTCTGTGAAGGTACAGAGCAGCAGGACAACAAAACATGTGGATGTAACTGATGAATCGTTCAATATACTGGTAAGCGGACTGGATACAACAGGTGACATAAGCACCGTATCCAGAAGCGATGTAAACATGGTAGTGACGATCAATCCTGTGACCAAGCAGATACTTCTTACATCAATACCGAGAGACTATTATGTAGATCTGCCGTCCAAAGGCGCCAAGGACAAGCTGACCCATTCGGGCCTTTACGGCATAGATGAAACTGTCGGGGCGGTAGAACAAGCTCTGGGGATAGAGATCAACTACTATGTAAAGGTCAACTATTCCACAGTGGTCAAGCTGGTAGACGCCATGGGCGGGATAGATATATATTCACCTTATACATTCACTACCCATGGAATGACGGATCACTACACTTTCTACGAAGGTGAAAATCACCTGGATGGTTCCATGGCACTGGCATACAGCAGAGAAAGGCAATCCTTCTCTGCAGGGGATATGCAGCGTAACGAAAACCAGCAACTCATCCTCAAGGCGATCATGGATAAAGCGCTTCAGAGTTCTACCATACTGTCAGACTACACTTCCATACTCAGCGCCATAGAAGATAATCTGGAAACAGATATGGGCAGCAGAGATATAAGAGCTCTCATCAGGATGCAGCTGGGGGATATGGCTTCATGGGATATACAGACACAGGCTCTTAAAGGAGAACCTGATTTTCAGATTTGTTATGCCCTCGGGACAGGTGCGTCCGTAGTAATGCCGGATGCTGCTCTGATAGCCGAAGCGGCAGACAAGATAATGCAGATCAGCGGAGAAACGACGCAATGAAGATAACGAGAAAGAAAAGCAAAGTAATAGCAAAGCAGCTCCCCACTACAAGCGGCATCATATGCGGAACGGAAAATCCCGTATCCCTCCATTGCCGGTTTTATGAGCTGGAGAGCGGTGAAGTGGCGACCATGTTCACTCCCGAAGAGATCCACGAGGGACACCGCGGTATAATGCACGGCGGGATTTCCGGAGCAGTCCTTGACGAACTTATGGGGCGGGCGACTCTGCACAGCGATATTTATAAAGACAAAGACTGGGTAACAAGCTCGGTAACTGCGGAAATGACCGTAAAATATAAAAAGCCCATATTGGTAGGGCAGAAAATGTATGGTTTCGGCAGGATAGACAGAGCTGAAGGCCGCTGCTTCTATAATTCGGCAGAGATACTGGACGAGAACGGAGAAGTCATGTCTACGGCGACAGGAGTCTATGTCCAGGTGGAACTGCCAAGAGATAAAGACCCCGAATACAGACAGACCAGCAAAGACAGAGAAGCACTCAGGCCTGATGATCCAAAAGAATTGTAAAATCTTTAAAAATCGGGTGAAAAGCAGCCAAAAGCCTGTAAAAATCAGGTTGACATTGACAATAGGCTGATTTATAATATATAGGCGACTTTATGATCATCGAAAGGTAAAGCTTTTAAAAGCTTTGAAATTTGAAGTAAAACGGAGGAATAGACATGAGAGTTAAAGTGGTTCTGGCTTGCACAGAATGTAAACAGAGAAACTATAATACGATGAAGAACAAAAAGAACGACCCTGATCGTATTGAAATGCAGAAATACTGCAGATTCTGCAAGAAACACACTCTTCACAAAGAAACAAAATAGCGAGGGTGGCACAAATGGCAAAGGACAGCAAAAAAAGAACAGGTTTCCGCGATTACTTCAAGGGAGTGAGAACGGAAATGAAAAAGGTAGTATGGCCTACAAAGAAAGAGCTTGTATCATATACCAGCGTTGTCATACTGACATGCGCAGTGTTCGCTCTTGGGTTCTGGCTCATAGATACAGGCGTTTTAGCCGCTCTTAGGGCAGTTTTAGGATAAAAAGTCCGTCTGCCTGCAAAAGTTGAGGAAAAGAGATTTTACTTCAAAATATATGAAAAGAGAAGGTACAGAAAATGTCTGATGTTGAGATCAAAGGCGTATCCCCGCTGGAGGGAGAGGGCCTGAGAGGCGATGGAAAAGCCAAGTGGTATGTAGTCCACACATATTCAGGCCATGAAAACAAAGTAAAAATGAATATCGAAAAAATGGTCGAGAACCGTGGGATGCAGGATCTGATCATCGATATAGTGGTACCGACGGAAGACAGAGTAGAAGTCAAGGACGGTCAGAGAAAGATAAAAACAAAAAAGATCTTTCCCGGCTATGTGATAATAAAGATGATCGTAACCAATGAATCCTGGTATCTGGTAAGGAATACCCAGGGAGTTACCGGATTTGTCGGACATGGTTCAGAGCCGATTCCTCTGACTGACGAGGAAGTCGCCAGGATGGGGATAGAAAAAGTATACATCGACCTGGATGTAGAAGTGGGAGAAACGGTACGCGTCATAAGCGGGCCATTTGAAAGCTTCATGGGCACAGTTGAGGAGATCAACAAGGAAAAACAGGTGCTCAAGGTAAAAGTTTCCATGTTCGGAAGAGAAACTCCGGTTGAACTTGAGTTCAGCCAGGTTGACAAGATAAACTAAGGGCTGCCCTTAAATATTACGAAAGGAGAGAAGAAAATGGCAAAGAAGGTTGAAGGCTATATCAAACTTCAGATACCTGCCGGCAATGCCAACCCTGCTCCACCTGTAGGTCCGGCTCTCGGACAGAAGGGCGTGAACATCATGGATTTCTGTAAGCAGTTCAATGCTAAGACACAGGACCAGAAGGGCATGATCATTCCGGTTGTTATCACCGTTTATGCCGACAGATCCTTTACCTTCATCTGCAAGACTCCGCCTGCAGCCGTTCTGCTCAAAAAAGCGGCAGGTATCGACTCGGCATCCGGCGAACCTAACAAGAAAAAGGTCGCTACGCTGACAAGAGCGCAGGCAGAAGAGATCGCCAAGACAAAGATGCCTGACCTTAACGCGGCAAGTCTTGAGGCGGCCACAGAGATGATAAAGGGAACTGCCAGAAGTATGGGTATAGTTATTGAAGATTAGTGAGTGGGAGACTGTTGTCGTTAATACCACGAGGAGGTAAAAATGCCTAAGAGAGGTAAAAAGTACAGAGAAGCAGTGCAGAGCTTCGACAAAACTGCACAGCACGGCGTTTCCGAAGCCATGGAACTGGTAGTGGGAACGGCAAAAGCAAAATTCGATGAGACCATCGAAGTACACATCAAGCTGGGCGTTGACGGAAGACACGCAGACCAGCAGGTAAGAGGCGCCATCGTACTTCCTAACGGAACAGGTAAGTCCAAGAAAGTACTGGTTTTTGCCAAGGGACCTAAGGCTCAGGAGGCCGAAGCAGCCGGAGCCGATTATGTAGGAGCCGAAGAAATGGCTCAGAAGATCCAGACAGAGAACTGGTTTGACTTTGATGTAGTAGTAGCTACACCTGATATGATGGGCGTTGTAGGACGGCTTGGTAAGCTCCTGGGACCTAAGGGACTCATGCCGAACCCTAAATCAGGAACAGTTACCATGGATGTCCAGAAGGCTCTCGAAGAGATCAAAGCCGGTAAAGTTGAGTACAGACTTGACAAGACCAACATCATCCACACGCCGATAGGCAAAGCTTCTTTCGGTGCAGAAAAGCTGGAAGCAAACTTCAGAGCTCTCATGGAAGCGGTGATCAAGGCAAAACCTGCCGCTGCCAAGGGACAGTACCTCAGAAGCGTTACCGTATCAGCCACCATGGGCCCTGGGATCAAAGTAAATCCTGCAACCATCCAGTCCTGATATGGACAGCGGCCGTAAGACCGCCACAAGAAAATACGAAATCAAAACCGTAGACAGCGGGTGCGAAAGCTTAATTTCCCGCCGAGGTACAATATAAAAATATTGGCCTTGCCCGTCTGCGCGGACAGGGCTTTTTTTATGGAGTACCGATTCTGCTTTCCGCCGGGAAAGCAAGAAAGGAGACAGACGAAACATGTCATTGGAAGCTCAAAAGGCTAAACAGGCTATAATCGACGAGATCAAAGAAAAATTAGACGGCGCTCAGTCAGCAGTAGTCATCGACTATATGGGAATTTCCGTAGCAGAAGCTGACGCCATGAGAAAGAAGCTTCGTGAAGCAAATGTAGACTACACAGTTTACAAGAACACTCTGATGAAGAGAGCCATCGAAGGCACCGAATTTGCCGGCCTTGCTGAAGTCCTGGAAGGACCCAGCGCCATCGCCATCAGCAAAGAGGACGCCACAGCTCCTGCAAGAGTTCTCAACGAAGTGATCAAAGAATATAAAAAGATGGAATTCAAAGCCGGAGTTGTTGAAGGCAATTTCTTCAACAAGGACGGTATCCAGACAATAGCTGATATTCCGTCAAGAGATGTCCTCATCGCCAAGTTCATGGGAAGCATACAGTCACCTGTAAGCAAGGCAGTAAGGACATTCCAGGCCATCGCCGACGCCAAGGCAGAAAGCGCCGAAGCGTGATCAACTGAAAAACAAAATTTTATAAAGGAGAATAAAAATGAACAAGGATCAAATTATTGAAGCTATAAAGAATATGACCGTTTTAGAGCTGAACGAACTGGTTAAAGCTTGTGAAGAAGAATTCGGCGTATCCGCTGCCGCTCCTGTTGCTGTAGTAGGAGCTGCCGGCGCAGGCGCTGCCGCTGCCGAAGAGCAGACTGAATTCACTGTAGTCCTGGAAGCTGCCGGAGCTGAAAAGATCAAGGTTATCAAAGCCGTAAGAGAGATCACCGGACTCGGCCTGAAAGAAGCCAAAGAGCTGGTTGACAACGCTCCTTCCAATGTTAAAGAAGGAATCGAAAAGGCTGAGGCAGACGCCATCAAGGCTCAGCTGGAAGAAGTTGGCGCTACTGTAAACCTGAAATAGTTTCACAGAAAGCCAGAAATCACGAGGGACAGGTATACTGTCCCTTTTTTGTCAAATATAGAGTGCCGCTCATGTATACATTTCCAGACAGCCCTTGCCCTATTGACGGGGGCGCCATAACATGATATTTTTATAACAAAGACACCGTTCAGATCACAAGCGGAGGGCGGACCGATGGGCAGATAAAAAAGCCATGCTTTCATGGCGCAGGATAAAAGATTGGATATTATGAGGTAAAAACGAAGGTGGTGTATCATGTTAGGATATTATGTCACATCTGCGGTCCTGTCCTTTGCCATGTTCATCGGAATCATGTACTCCCTGATAGGACATATCGGTGAATATGCGGCAATAGCAGAGGCTGTCAGTCCTGCATATATGATAATGGATGGGATTATTTCTATCCTGTTCCTGATCTCGGCCATACGCTTCACGGTAAAAGCCGTGAGGATTCACCGACAAAACAGGGAGCAGGCCCACACGACCTGACACCTGCATATCGACAACTGTATAACGGACAGCGGATCTATGCTGCAAAAAAAGGGGGGACAGCAATGAAGATCAACAAAGACAGGGTATTGCAGATTATTTTCACAGGGTTATGCACAGCAACATTTTTGACCATGTTCCTGCCGTGGTTCAGCGTCGATCCACAGATGACCGGATACTACCGGGGGATCAACGCATTCTTTCCGGCGATCATCCCGTTCGCCGTGATCTTGGCTTACATGTTGTTTCTGGAAAAAGAACGGCTCAGCTCCGTGATACTTGCCGAGGTCGCGGTCCTGTCGCTGCCGTGCCTGTTCTGGAGGGAATTCCTCGTCTGGCCGATAAAATCCATGATAAACAGCTCCGTAGATGTGCCGTTCAGCTTCAGTACAGCGGAACCGGGATTCTGGGCAGCTTTCGGCATGGCCATACTGACATCGGTGTTCTTCCAGAGCCTGGTGGCCAACAGGCCCATAATACTCAGGGCCAAAAAGGCCTGAAAAAGCCAGAGCCTTATCGGCAGGCAGAACGGGGATAAGATGAGATGAAAAAGAAAGCGGGGATCGCAGCGGCGATAATACCGATCGTAGTCGTTGCCGCCGCATTGGTGTATAGCCGGCAGATGTCGGAGCTAAACCGCTGACCGTAGAGGATTATTTCGGCGAGATCGAGATAAGATACGAAGGTCAGAGCTGGATATGTTCTACCGACGACCGGGAAGAATGGTCAGAAGAGGTGCTGAACATGCTCAGAAATTGAAACCATGCAGCCGTGCGGAGTTCCGCCAGAAAAAAGTTCTCATTTAACGGATTTAAACCTTTGCGAGAACCTATTTTAGGAGATCATCCCAATTTAGGTTCTCATTTTTTGTATTTGCAGCCTGCTGAGAACCGATCGGAGAAAAAAGATTCTCACAAGCCGTTTTTACCGAGGAATGAGAACCTATATCCCTCGGCAGGTTCTTAGCTGGGGATATTTTTACAAAAAAGAGAACATTTTGATGGCGGAGAAGGCAAAGACCATGATAGAACCCGCCAACGAGCCAGGAGTCCGGGCTCACTCGGCAGCCTGCGCCGCCTCTCGAAATAAACATTTTACAAACACCTCGATAAATGATAATATCTAATTGTAATAAACTTTAAATGAGGTGATACCAATGGACACGAGAGAAATTGCCCTCGATATGCACCGCAAATGGCAGGGCAAGATAGAGATAAAGAGCAGGGCCACGGTTGAAAACAGGGAGGAACTGTCCATAGCCTACACTCCTGGAGTGGCCCAGCCATGCCTTGAGATCGCCAGGGACAAGGATCTTTCCTATGTATATACCAGGCGGTCCAACATGGTAGCTGTAGTGACCGACGGCAGCGCCGTTCTTGGCCTGGGGGACATAGGGCCTGAGGCAGCCATGCCGGTAATGGAAGGC
>UQOC01000076.1 GCA_900542565.1 uncultured Eubacteriales bacterium
GAAGAGCACAAGACAAAGCCGACCCAGCATTCGGTCAAGGAACTCCAGGGCATGGGCATATCCCCGGATATCATCGTGCTCCGGTGCGACATACCGCTGGATCAGTCCATATTCGAGAAGATCTCCATGTTCTGCAATGTAAAGCCTGACTGCGTTATCGAAAATCTGACCCTGCCCAATCTCTACGAAGCGCCCCTCATGCTGGAAAAAGCCAATTTTTCCGCAGTGGTATGCAGAGAGCTGGGCATTGAGGCCGGGGAACCTGACCTGACCGAGTGGATGCAGATGGTGGAAAAGATCCGCTCGCGCACCCGCTGTGTGGACATCGGACTGGTGGGCAAGTATGTGGGACTCCACGACGCCTATCTTTCGGTGGCCGAGGCCCTGCGCCATGCCGGATATTTCCACGATACCAGGGTCAGGATCCACTGGATAGATTCGGAGGAGATCACTGCAGAAAATGCCGGAGAAAAGCTGGCAGACCTTGACGGTATCCTGGTTCCCGGCGGTTTCGGCCAGAGAGGTATCGAAGGTATGATACAGGCCGCCAGATATGCCAGAGAGAATAAACTGCCGTACTTTGGCATTTGCCTGGGCATGCAGATAGCTGTAATAGAATACGCCCGCAACGCAGCCGGTATCACAGACGCCGATTCAGGTGAATTCGACGAGCAGTGCCGTCACAAGGTAATAGATTTTATGCCGGGCCAGAGCGAGGACATAGACAAGGGCGGCACCCTCAGGCTGGGAGCCTATCCTTGCGAGATAGCAAAAGGTACCACCATGGAAAGGTGCTACGGCGCTTCTTCCATAAGCGAGCGCCATCGTCACCGCTATGAGTTTAACAATGATTATCGTGCGGTCCTTGAGGAGAAAGGCCTGACCATCAGCGGCACTTCCCCTGACGGCAGGCTGGTGGAAACCGTTGAACTTACTGACAGGCCGTTTTATGTGGGAGTTCAGTTCCATCCTGAGTTTAAGAGCAGGCCAAACAGGCCGCACCCGCTGTTCAAGGGATTTATTGGAGCAGCCTTGGGCCGCAGCGCCGCAGGAGTTGGCGGCGGAGCGGATAAGAAGGCCGCCGGCAAGACTGAGGATACGGAAGCGGGCAGCATAGACAAGAATGCAGAGCCTGCCGGAACAATAGCCGGAGCGATTGCCAGGGAGACTGCAAGATGACCGGCCCCGGAGTAACCGGCCATCTGTCCGGAGCGCAGAAAACGGCCCAGCCCGGTCATCTGTCAGAGGATCAACGGCCGGCACAGACCGGCCATCCGTCGGAGGGACTGCAGCCGGCACAGACCGGCCGGCTTTCTGTGAGAAAAGCCGTCATAGACGACCTGCCGCAGATAATGGAGATATTTGACCATGCCCGCAAGTTTATGAAGCAGACCGGAAATCCCACCCAGTGGGGAGACAACTACCCGCCGGAAGAGGTCGTCATCGATGACATAGCTGTAAAGGGTCACATGTATGTGGTGGTCGGCGGCGTCGGCACTTCGGCAGGCGGCACAGGCGAGACCGGTGCCGAATCCGCAGACGGCCATATCCACGGAGTGTTCGCCCTTATACCGGGCAGGGATCCTACATATGACATCATCGAGGACGGAGCCTGGCTCTCTGATGAGGAATACAGCGCCATTCACCGGGTAGCCGCAGACGGGAGGGTCAACGGCGTGTTTGAAGCAGCGCTTAGATTTTCACTGGCCCAGACGCCTCATATAAGGATAGACACCCACGAGGACAATGCGGTCATGCGCCATCTGATAGAAAAAAACGGCTTTCAGAGGACCGGCATGATATATTGCCGGGACGGCTCTCCGAGGATAGCTTATGAGAGGGTATAGACGGTGACCAAAGACTGCAATAAAAATCCGGCGCAGCAGATATTGCGCCGGATTTTGCTGTTCCATAACTTAATGTCAGCACATCAGAAAGCCTGCTATCAGATACAGTATGGCGCCTATGGCAAAAGGATAGGCCATGATGATAGGAAACGAAGTCTTGAAATAATCTGTATTAGATGCCTGAGTCGACGCACTGGTCAATATGACCGTATCTGAGTACATACATATATGGCCGCCAAAGGCTATGGCAGAAATAAGGGCGCCGGACAGCAGGAACGGATTGAGGCCAAGAGATTCACAGACCGGGCCGACAATAGGGAATGCTATACCTGCCAGCCCCCAGAATGAACCGGAAGCGAAAGACAGCAGGCCTATTCCCACAAAAATTATGAAAGGAAGAAGTTTTGGGTTCACAGAAGTACGGCAAAGATCCACCACAAGATCATTCAGGCCAAGCATATCATTTACATCTATGAGCATATATGTAAGTATTATGAGGACCATTACAGAGAACATATCAGTAAGGCCTTTTTCCACGGTATCTACAAAACCCTTTACATTCATAAGCCTCTGAGGCAGATACAAGGCGAAACATATGACTATGGAAATAAACAGAGCCATTACCATATCGTCAAGCCAGATGGTGAACACAGCAACTGAAAGTATAGGCACGATAAAGTTAAAAGCACGGCATTTTTTACTTTCCAGCCTTTTTTCATCTTCAAGGCCTTCTACCAGCATTGCTCTGGATTCAGGAGACAGGACTTCGCCTGTTTCCACAGCCCGTGTTTCGGCGGCTTTCATCGGCTTAAACATCGGAAGTATCCCAAAGGCAACCAGAGGCACGGTCACAACGGCGATTATGCAGTAAAACATATATGGTATGGCATGAGTATATGCGGAAAATACTGACAATCCTCCGTCAAGTCCGGATGAGCCCATAAGGCCTCCCATAAAGGCTCCCCATGTGGAAATCGGAACGATTGCACAGACAACCACGCCGGTAGAGTTTATTATATAAGACAGCATTTCCCTTGAAATCTTATATTCATCGGAAAGAGGCCTGACAGCGGCGCCGACAGCCAGACAGTTGAGATAATCGTCTACGAATACGATGATACCAAGGATCCATGTGCCTATCAGCGTTTTTTTCCTGGAGTTTAGCAGCTTGCGTGCCCATGAAGTGAACCCCAGAGCTCCGCCGGATTCAGTCATCAGCGCCACAAGGCTGCCAAAAAGTCCGCAGACGAGCAGGACCCACATGTTGCCACTGTCGCATGCTGTTATATACAGCTGATCTACGAAAAGACCCAGAGCTCTTAAAGGATTAAACTGTGCGATCATCAGAAATCCTATTATGACTCCGCCTAATATCGACATGAAAGTGTGTTTTTTCCACAATGCTATAATAAGTATCACAAGTATAGGAATCAGGCAAAATATGCCGTAGTCCAGTTCCACAGAAGAACCCCATTCTTCCATCGTAGTCCAGATAGCATCCATTGATCTTCCTCCAATCTGAGCGTATTATTTATAGTTGTTATCATTTGAAGCTCTTTTCTGATATTGCAAGGTTAAAAAGAGCCTGGGCAAATATTTTAGCATTATCCATCAGACTTTTGCATGAGATATATTCGTCGGGCTGATGGCAGGCATCCTCTTCGCCTATAAAAATCGGGCCCCAGGATACTATATTGGGCATTGCCTTGGCATAAGAGCCGCCATATGCCAGAGTAAATTCATTTTTCTGTCCGGTGATGTCCTCATATGCAGAAGCCAGAGCCTGCAAGAAAGGCTTTTCCTTACTCACAAACACCGCAGGGAGGATATTGCAGTCTTTTATCGTGCCGCCGGCAGCCTGGGCAAATTGGCGGAATCTATCCAGTACTTCATCGCCGGAGGTGCCGTAGGCGGTACGGCCGTTGATGTTCACAAGACATTGGCTGCCTTCTGCTTTAAAGATGGTCATGCTGAAAACATTTCTGTGAACATATTCTCCGCAGTAATATTCAGAGCTGCTGTATAGGCCTACAGATCTTCCGTAAATATCTTTAAAGGCGGCTGTCATCTTTCTCAGCAAAAGCAATAGTTTATTTGGGACCAGGTCCATTGTTTCGAGTTTTTCAGCCAGTGCAAAAAGCGCATTTTCGCCTTTTTCGGGCTGGCAGGAATGTACAGCCCTGCCGTATGCGACAATCTCACTGCCATCAGACAGGACGGCTGAAGCTTTGGCAGGTACGGCGTTGGCAGCCTGGCCGCAGTCTATGCTGACCAGGTGGAGCCCGCTGACCTCATCTGAAATATCAAATTCCATCATGATGTCCGCACCGCCTTTTTCAATATTGCAGATAGGATATTCGCCGTCAGGAGTAAAACCGTAATCGGGAAGAGGATAGGATCGGGTATATTTTTCCATATCCGTCCACGAGGTTTCTTCCTGAGTGCCGATGATGAGGCGGATCTTCTTTTTCAGGGGAATATCCTGTTCTTTAACGGCTTTCATGGCATAAAGCGATGCAACTATCATCCCCTTGTCATCCAAGGTCCCCCTGCCGTATATACGGCCATCCCGCACCACAGCCTGAAAGGGGTCTGTATGCCATTGATCCCTGTCTCCGGCAGGGACCACATCCACATGAGTGAGTATGCCTACGGTTTCATTACCCTCACCGATCTCGACTATGCCTATCTGACCGTCCAAAAGCCTTTCGGCGCTGAAGCCCATACGCCTTCCCAGCTCAAGAACCTTATCCAGGGCCTCGCTGACCTTGGACAGGTCGGATGAAACGCTGGGGACGGCCACGATAGCAGATAGATCGTCTAATATATTTTGACGATTCATGTCGATAAAACGGTTCAGAGCGTCATTCATTCTGTTCCCTCCTTACTGTTAATTTTCTGTAAATTAAAAATAAACCCCGGAGTAACTCCGAGGTCAATAGGAAAAACGATTTTTTATTATTTTTTTATGGGTGCATATAGCTTATAAAGACCATGACGATGGCCGTTTATGTAATAGTTGGTCCTTTCACGCCCGTAAAACTCGCCGGTAAGCTCTATGCCGTTTTCTTCCGCATACTTTATGACCGGATCTATCATCTGATGGATGTCCTCTGAAAAATGGACGCATGTAAAAAGACAGTTTTCATGGGTTTCAAGGACAGTAGTCTCTGAAGGCAGCAGGTTGCTGGTATATTGGGTTTTTTCGGCGGAAATATAACGGTGGAGCATAAGGGGATCTTCATTTATATCGCAGAAAAAGGAAAGAGAAACACAGAGCCACTCGTTTTTTTCAAAATGCAGATTGTTGTTCAGATAATTGACGATATGGTCTGTTTCATCGTAGTAATTGACAATGCGGACTTCGGCAGGCATCTTGCCCGTCATGAACTTTCCCACCATGTTCAGCTTCTCGGCATATTCGCTGCGCCAAAGAGCCAGCCTTTCTGCTATGTTCTCATATTCACGGATCGTGGCATTTGCTTCTTCTATGGTGGCGTCGATTATCGTGCCTATCTGCGAAACATCCATGCCATGTGCAGTGAGCGCAGAGATGTCATTCCGGCCTCTAATATCCTGTTTTTTTCGCATCACGGTATTGACATTGACCGAATGACATCGGAAAATAAAAGTAAATGATATAAGACACCGGAGGACAGATGATGAATTTTCTGGAAGAAAGAATAATAAAAGACGGCATTGTCAAAGAAGGGAATGTACTCAAGGTAGACAGCTTTCTGAACCACCAGATGGATATAGGACTTTTCAGGCAGATGGGCAGGGAGTTCAAAGAACGGTTTGACGGCAAACCTGTAAACAAGATCCTGACCATCGAGGCGTCCGGCATCGGTATTGCCTGCATTGCGGCAGAATATTTTCATGTTCCTGTCATATTTGCAAAAAAATCAAAAAGTATCAATCTGGATGGAGAAATGTATGTGGCACAGGTCGAGTCTTTCACTCACAAGACTGTAAATAATGTGATAGTGTCAAAAAAGTTCCTGGACTCTTCAGATCATGTATTGATAATAGACGATTTTCTTGCCAACGGCTGTGCTCTGCGAGGTCTCATTTCCATAGCTGAGGAGGCGGGCGCCGTGGTCGAGGGAATAGGCATAGCTGTCGAAAAGGGCTTCCAGACAGGAGGGAAAGACATACGAGCAATGGGTTATGACCTTCAGTCCCTTGCCATCATAGAGAGCATGGATGCAGAAACCGGCAGTATCGTGTTCAGACAGCAGGAGAAAGCATGATGAGACGCGCAGTTCCTATACAGCTTAAAAATCATCAGGACTGGTTCACCTGTCTCAAACTCCCCGGTGAGATATATGCCATCAGGGAAGAAAAACATTGGCAGAATGTGACCAGCTTCCTTATTTGCGGCAGCCACCGGGCTATCCTGTTTGATACGGGACTTGGCATAAGAGATATAAAGAAAGTCGCCGAAGAACTGTACGACGGACAGATCACGGTAATAAACAGCCACTGCCATTTCGATCATATAGGCAACAACTGGCGTTTTGACAAGGTAGTCGTATTTGATGACGAACACGCCATGCATACCGCCGCAGCAGGCGTTCCCTGCCAGATGATAGCCGATCAGGCGGCAGAAGAAGCCTTTTCAGGCGGCTATCCGGAAGGCTTTTCGCCCAAAGACCTGTTTTGCAGGCCATACAGCGTTTCTGCCGCACAAGACGGAGATTTTTTCAATCTTGGAGACAGAAGGCTGGAATATATCCATACTCCCGGCCACAGCAGTGACTGCATCATGCTATACGACCGCAGCATGGGGATCTTGCTGGCCGGAGATATGATATATCACGGAGCGCTGTACGCAATGTTTGATGATACCTTATACGGCAGATCCGATCTTGGGCAGTATATTGATTCCATACAAAAGGTTGCCGGAATGTGCCCGGAGATCAGGGCTATCTATGCTTCTCATAACGACTGTATAGTGGAACCCGCCATGCTGCAAAAGATGGCAGATGATATGTCCGGCATCCGGCAGGGCAAAGCAGAAGGCATCACGGTAGAACGGGAACAGTACGGATTCAAAAAAGGCCAGCTGAAACAGTATATCTTTGACGGCTATTCAGTGGTGTGCAGAAGGTGAGAGGTTGCCTGCCGGTGAAAGCAGGAGACCGCTTCTCTAAAAAGGCGTTTACCCCTTCTGCGAAATATTCTGGTCGTCCCAGAGCATCCAGATACAGCAGATTGCAAAAGGCCATGTTAAAAATCAATCTTTTCCGCATAAAGCCGCAGATCATATGCGGCTTTTATTGCTCTCAAGATCTTGCAGACCTTATTTTCCGGAGTATCTCTTCAGCAGGCCTTCAAAAGCGGCACCGTGTCTTTAGAGTTCACATGCCGATTCCGGCAGAACTGATGTGAAAAGACCTTGTGGTGTATCATGTGGACGATGGCGGAAACAGAACAGAAATACATACTTGTAGCTGATGATCATGGCGATAAGTGCTGTAACATTTATAATTGTATGGATAAGACAGGGGTTAAAAAAATAGATAGCGCCATGTGAGAAAAAAGGGCTCAAGATATTTCTTTGGCCCTTTTAAAATAATAAAATCCAGGTAGCTTTTTAGACTGAAAGATGATATAATACAACTATCAAGAGGACAAGCTAACGAAAGCGGTTAACCTTCCAAAATTCAAAAGGTATTTTGGATGAAGGAAGGTGGTAAAAATGGTAAGGATTACTATTACCTTTAAGAAAATCCGTATCACTATTTACATAAAAAAATAACCGCTCTCTGCTTGCAACCGAAGCGGTTATTTTTATAACCAATCAGGTTAACCGTTTTCAACGGTTTTCCTCTTGACCTAAATATAGCACAGTAGATCGTAAAGTTCAACATCAAAATTAAACTTTTCCGCATAAAACCGCAAACTTTATGCGGATTTTTTTATCGCTCTCAAAATCCCGCAGGCCTTGAAATTTGAAGCTTTAATAAAAAAAATAATATAATGTAAAGAAAAGAAAGATGGCGGCGGGCGCATAGCATGGCAGGCACAGTCAATGCTTTGCTATATATGGCGGAATGTAGTAGATGGGGCAATTCGCTCTCATAATGCATATAGGCACCAAATTCAGATGGCAGATATATGTGCGTTTTGCTTTATCATATATGCAAATGCACGGAATCATTAAAATTCCAACGATTATGTGATATAATCATCACATAAAAAGTTACAAGGTCAAAAAGTGACAAGATTTGATGGCAAAGTGGTGAGCGAGAGCAAAAAGTGACAAGAAAGTTACAATCCTTTCTCATCCAATCTCCCCACCGTTCCCCCCTCACCCAAGAAAAAAGAGAGCCGCATACGCAGACTCTCTTATCCTCACAATATTGAAATTCCA
>UQOC01000077.1 GCA_900542565.1 uncultured Eubacteriales bacterium
AACGGCAAAATTTTTTGCACTTCTATTGCTTCTTTATCACACATAAGCAAAAAGCTCAGGGATGAAAACGGCCTCGATTATCGGCCAGGTGAGATCATGGTGACAACAGGCGTGGCTCAGGGAATGTTTGCTTCGCTGATGGCTTTTCTCGATCCGGGAGATGAGGTCCTGGTGCCGGATCCGGTTTATCTTTCCTATGCGGATATTCCAAAGATCGCCCAGGCAAAGGTCAAAAGATATAAGCTTTTGGAAGAAAACGATTATCAGATAGATATTGAAGAGGTGGAAAGCCTCATAACCGACAGGACAAAGATGATGGTGATCGTATCTCCCAGCAATCCGACAGGCGGAGTCCTGACCAGGGACAACCTTGAGGAAGTGTCCCGGCTGGCTGCCAAGCACGATCTTCTGGTACTCAGCGACGAGATATACGAAAAACTGGTCTATGATGAAAGCAGACCCCATATCAGCATTGCCTCATTTCCCGGAATGAAGGAGCGCACCCTGCTCCTCAACGGTCTTTCAAAGAGCATGGCCATGACAGGGTGGTGAGTTGGGTATATAGCTGCGCCGGCGGAACTGCCGGAACCCATAAACAGGCTATGCTTCTATATGACGGACGGTTCTACTTCTTTTGTCCAGTATGCGGCGGCCATCGCCCTGAGACATCAGGATGGATCTGTAGAAAAGATGCGCCGGGAATTCAGGAGGCGGCGGGACTATCTTGTAAGGGAAATCAATTCCATGAAGCATTTCAGCTGCGCAGTACCAAAGGGAGCCTTTTATGTATTTATGAACATCAAAAGGTCAGGCATGGATTCATCGGAATTCTGCGAATATGTGCTCGGAAGATACGGCCTTGCGCTGGTACCAGGGGAAGCTTTCGGCGAGAGCGGCCGTGGATTTGTCAGGATGTCATACGCCGCCTCCATGGATACTCTTGAAAAAGCCATAGATTTCCTGAAGAAGATAGACGATGAAATAAAAAATTAACCTTGGACAAAGCCCTCAACATACCTTTACAAAATAAAATAATGTATGATAAAATAAAAACAAAAACCCGGAGGGCATACATCCATGGAAAAGATCAGAGAAGAACTTCAAAAAACGGACATAGCCGGTATCCTGTCAGACATGATAAAGATACCGAGCTTTTCTTTTATGGAGGAACAGGAAAAAGAGATCGCAAGATATATCAAGGATTTCTTTGATAAAGAGGAGATCCCTTGCCAGATATATGAGATAGAACCGGGGAGATATAATGTTACTGCGGTCATACGGGGAGTAGGCGGCGGCAGATCCCTTAACTTTTCAGGTCATATGGATACAGTGCCTGCCTATGATATGGAAGGCGCTTTTGACGGCAGGATATCCGATGGAAAAGTCTTTGGCAGAGGAGCCTGTGATATGAAAGGCCCCATCGCAGCCATGATGGCGGCCATGGCAGCCATAAAAAGGAGCGGCACGGTGCTCAAAGGAGATCTGTACTTTACAGGAGTTGCCGATGAAGAAGAACAAGGCAAAGGCACTGCATACATGATAAAAAACGGACCTCATGCTGACGGAGTCATAGTGGGAGAACCGACAGACATGAGGCTTTCTCCCGGAAATAAGGGCCTTGAATGGATAGAGGTAAGCTTCGAGGGCAAAAAAGTCCATGGAGGACGGCAGAAAGAGGGGATAAATGCCATACAGATGGCCTCACGCTTTGTCAGCAAAGTCTACGATGAATATGTTCCCCTGCTCGATTCCAGAGAATATCCCGTGCTTGGGGCGCCGACCATCAACATAGGCACCATCAGCGGAGGAGATCAGCCGAGCACGGTTCCCGACCACTGCAAGATAGTCCTGGACAGGCGCATGGTGCCTTCGGAGACCATAGAGCAGGTGTACGAAGAACTGAGAGAACTGGGTGAAGAACTCCACCGGGAAGATCCGAGATTCCAGTGCCAGGTCAAAGATGTGTTTGACGGGCTCAACCTGCTGCCTCATCTGCCTTTCCTGACTGATGAAAATGATCCTATAATGACAACGGTTAAAGATATATATAACGACAGGGGCAAGGAGATAGTGATCGAACCGTTCCCTGCATGGACTGACGCAGGATTCATATCCAGCCAGACCCAGTCAAAATGTCTCGTGCTTGGGCCGGGAAAACTTAAAGTTGCCCATTCCGTAGATGAATACATAGATATAGACCAGATGGAAGAAGCCGCAGAGATCTATGCGGAAACAGCCCTCAGATATTGCGGAAGGAAATAAACACAGGAGGCAGAGATGAAGGAGAGGTTGGATAACTTTATCATTGAAAACAGAGACAATATACTGGACGATATAGCGAAGCTGGTTAATATAGAAAGCTTCTGCGGCGACAGGGAACATACCGCAAAAGCGCTGGATCATGTGCTTGACCGCGCCCGTGAAATGGGCATGAAGACCATGAAGTCCTCAAAGAATGATGTGGGTGTGGTCGAGATCGGACAGGGTGACCAGATCGTAGGGATACTCACCCATGTGGATGTGGTTGGGATCGGAGACATCACCCAGTGGAAATACCCGCCTTTTGAGGGCCGCATAGCTGACGGTTATATATGGGGAAGAGGAACCCTTGATGACAAGGGGCCGGTCATAATGATGCTGTATACATTGAAGGCGCTGAAAGACCTGGGACTTACATTGAACAAGCGCATATGGCTCATAATCGGTACTGCGGAAGAAGGCGTGTGGACCGACATGGACACCTTCAAAGAGGAGTTTGAGCAGCCGGCATTCGGATTTTCACCAGACGGAAGCTTTCCGATCATAAACAGAGAAAAGGGATACTGCGATATCGGGCTTTTCTTCAAAGAACCTGATGTCAACATGATAGAGGAACTCCAAGGCGGCGACAGTCCCAACAGCGTACCTGCCAGGGCTTCGATCAAGCTCAAAGGCAGGAAGGAGAACATTTACAGCGGTGTTGCCAGCCACAGCTCGGTGCCGGGCAACGGGGTCAATGCCATAGAAAAACTTGCGGCCGATCAGGATATGGATTTCAGGTTTGTCAGGTTTATCATGGACTTTCTGGCGGGAGATCCCAACGGAACAAAACTCGGCATAGATGATCCAAAATATGCAGACAACGATGTGCTGGACAAGACTACCGTGGTCCCGACCATCATCAGGCTCAAAGACGGCGGAGTGGAGCTGACCATCAACATGAGACTATGGTTCGGAGTGACAAGGGAAAAGGTCGAAAGCGCATTTGAAAAATATGCGGATGAATATGGATATAAGGCAGACATTCTCGATTTCCATGCACCTCTGGAGGTGCCGGAGGGCAGAGACTTTCTCCAGGCCATGGCCAGGGTATATGAGAGTTTCGGCCTCAAAAACCGGTTCAGCACGACCCTGGGGACGACCTATGCCAAGTCCATGGACAACTGTGTAAGCTGGGGGCCGCGCTTTGAGGACGAGCCAAGGGTTGCCCATACGGAAAACGAACGGATGAACATAGAGTCCATACTGCTGGCTGCAAGGATATATCTCAGGTATCTGGCGACCGTGGCTGCAGGACTGGAGATTGACTGACGGGACCATCCAGTGAGCTGAAAAATATTTATTTGTTGTTCCATCTTCTTCATTGTTTAAAAGCGCAGAAAATGGTATAATCATAATGTGTAAGTGAAAATTTAAACAAAATACAGAGGCCCAGATGAACGATCTTGAAAAAAACTGTAAAATCGCTGTGGTGCAGGCTGCGCCTGTCATGTTTGACAAGGCGGCCTGCATCCGCAAAGCTGTAGGACTCATACAGGAAGCCGCTTCAAAAGGAGCAGAGCTGATAGTGTTTCCGGAACTGTTCGTGCCGGGATATCCTTATGGGATGACTTTCGGGTTCACCGTTGGCAGCCGCAATGAAGACGGCCGAAAAGACTGGAAGCTTTATTACGACAATTCGATCCTGGTGCCGGGCGAAGAGACCGGTGCGATCGCCGCAGCTGCCGGAGAAAACGGCGTGTATGTGAGCATAGGCGTGTCGGAGCGTGACAGTGTTTCAGCTACATTATACAATTCAAATCTTTTCTTTTCGCCGGATGGTAAACTTGCGGCTATCCACCGCAAACTCAAACCTACCGGGACAGAAAGAGTGGTATGGGGAGATGCGGATAAGGGATTCTTTCCGGTGGTCCAGACAGAATGGGGTCCGATGGGAAGCCTTATCTGCTGGGAAAGCTACATGCCGCTGGCAAGGGTTGCCCTTTACAGCAAAGGAGTGACTCTTTACATATCGCCAAATACCAATGATAATGAAGAATGGCAGGCTACCATAAGGCATATAGCCATCGAAGGACATTGCTACTTCATCAACTGCGACATGTACTTTACAAAAGATATGTACCCTGGTGAACTGCACTGTTCAGACGAGATCGGCAGGCTCGGCGATATAGTATGCCGCGGAGGAAGCTGTATCATCGACCCGTATGGCCATTATGTGACAGAACCTGTATGGGACAGGGAAGAGATCATATATGCTGACCTGGACATGGAAAAAGTGCCGGAAAGCCGGATGGAATTCGATGGCTGCGGCCATTATTCAAGACCAGATGTGCTGGAACTCAAGATAAAAGATATGTGACCACAAGACGGGGCAGCCTGCCCCCGGAAAGGATTGATCGATGGAAATTTTCATTGCTTTTGGGATCTTTGTGGCCGCAATGCTTACATCTGTAATAAAAGGTTTTTCTATGATACCGCCGCTTATCATAGGGCTTTTGGCTTTCTCTGCAGCCGGAAGAGCCAGAGGTTTTTCTTTTGGCAGCATGGCAGTGATGAGCAGGAAAAGCATAGCGGATTCCATAGTCGTGATAAAAGTAATGCTCATAATCGGAATACTCACGGCAGTATGGCGCATGTCCGGGACCATAACGGTTTTTGTATATTACGGCATGAAAGTCATAATGCCGCCCATATTCCTTATCATAACTTTTGGCCTCTGCTGTCTGCTCAGCTATGCCATCGGCACTTCTTTCGGCATAGCGGGAACAGTGGGCGTCATATTCATGGCGCTGGCAAGGAGCGGCGGTGTTGACCCTGTGGTGACTGCAGGAGTGGTCATGTCAGGGATCTATTTCGGAGACCGGTGTTCCCCGGTTTCATCAAGCGCCAATATGGTGGCGGGAGTGACCGGAACGGAAATATATGACAATGTAAAGATTATGTTCAAAACGGCAGTCCTGCCATTTATTATTACTGCCATAACATATATAATATTCTCGGTGCAGAATCCTATCAGCCATGTGGACGGATCCATGACGGCGGCCTTTGAAAAGGAATTTTCGATTTCGCTCTGGTCGTTTGTACCGGCTGTGGGCATGATAGCCCTGCCGCTCCTGAAAGTGGGCGTCATAAAGGCCATGACCGCCAGTATCGTCACCGGCCTATTGGTTGCCTGTATGGTGCAGGATGTGCCGGTCTTTGATGCAGTCAGGATATGCATAGTCGGTTATGAGTCTCAGAGCGAAGGCATAGGCACGATCCTCAATGGAGGCGGGCTGCTTTCTATGGTGGAGATCGCAGTGATACTGGTGATTTCCAGTACATATTCAGGCATATTCAGTGGGACAGGCATGCTCCTTTCCCTGCAGGATAAGCTGGCAAAGGCGTGCAGCAAGGTGGGCCGTTTTGCTGTCATGGTCTGCATGAGCATAGGTATAGCGGCGATATTCTGCAATCAGACCATTGGCACGCTCATGTGCTGTGATATAATGAAGAAGCCATATCTTGACGGGGGCGGCACCAGGGAAGAGTTGGCCATTGATATGGAAAACTCGGTGATACTGATCGCCTGTTTTATACCATGGTCCATTGGATGCAGCGTTCCTTTGGCCCTGCTGGGGACAGATGTTTCATCTCTCCCGTTTGCGGTATATATGTACGCTGTGCCGTTATGTTATCTGTTCACCAAGAAAAGGTGGTTCAACAATTAAATGTAGGGGGAAAAAATATTGAGACTGTTTGACAACAAAGTACAGGAAATAAAATACAAAGTTTTGCGGGAAGTGGCTTACCAGGCATGGCACGGAAACGAAGCTTTTGCTGAATTCAATACCATAGCAAACAATGTCATCCCGAAAGATCAGCCGCCTCAGAGGTGCTGCATTTACAAGGACAGAGCTGTTGTAGCCGAAAGGGTCAGGCTTGCCATCGGCGGAAGCAAAAATAACGACCATATAGTACAGGTCATAGATATTGCATGTGATGAATGTCCTGAAGCAGGATATGTTGTCACCGACCTGTGCAGAGGCTGCCTGGCCCACAACTGTGTGGCTTCATGCAAACGGAACGCCATAATCATCGATGAGCACCAGCATGCCCACATAGACAAGTCAAAATGCGTTGAATGCGGCAGATGCGCCAGCGCATGCCAGTACAGCGCCATACATAATTTCCAGCGCCCTTGTGAAAGAGCATGCAAGGTAAACGCCATTTCAATGGCTCCCGGAGGCGAGGCTTCCATAGATTACGACCAGTGTATCAACTGCGGCGCATGTGTCTATCATTGCCCGTTTGGAGCCACGGTAGATGTGTCCAGCATTGTCAATGTCATAAAGGAAATACAGGCCGCCGAGGAAAAACCTGCGGATGAAAAGGTGATAGCCATTGCGGCTCCTTCCATAGCGAGCCAGTTCCTTTACGCTTCTCTGGGACAGGTAATAACCGGCATAAAAGAGCTGGGCTTTTCGGAAGTGCTGGAAGTTGCCGTCGGGGCGGAAATGGTCGCCTACAAGGAAGGGCTGGAACTTAAGGAAAAAGGCTTCCTTACTTCATCATGCTGCCCTGCCTTTGTAAGATACATAGAGACGAAACATCCCAAGATGGTGGAACACATTTCCCACAACCTTTCGCCTATGGCCGAACTTGCCAAACATGTCAAGAAGAACAAGCCTAACTGCAAGATCGTGTTTATCGGGCCTTGCATAGCAAAGAAAGCGGAGGTAAAAAAGGATACCGTTAAACAGTATGTGGATTATGCCATCACCTTTGAGGAATTGCAGGCACTGTTCGACAGCAGGGGAATAGACCTGAAGACCCTCAAGTGGACTGACTGGAACCAGGCCTCATATTATGGCCGCATATTTGCCACCACAGGCGGTGTGGCGGCGGCTGTGGGCCAGATGCTCAAGGAACTCAAGATGGAAGATTTCGACTACAACCCTGTGGTATGCGATGGTATAGACAAATGTAAAGTAGCCTTGCTGAAAGCATCCAAGGGAGTCCTGCCAAACAACTTTATCGAAGGAATGGCCTGCGTTGGAGGCTGCATAGGAGGAAGCGGCAATCTGGTGCGCTACGAAGATGCGCCGGAGGAGATGGAAGAACATATAGAATCCGCTGTGGAGATGGAAATGCTTCCTAATGTAAAGAAAAATATAAATATAGTCTGATGGCGGGGCGTGGCCCCGGCGGAAACATACTACACCGGAAACAGAGAAAAAAGTAAGTGTCAAATAGCAGGCACATAATTAAAACAGTTCCCCTTGTCCACAGCAA
>UQOC01000078.1 GCA_900542565.1 uncultured Eubacteriales bacterium
CGCAGCCGATCTCCGGCGCGCACGGCTCGCAGCCGCCTTCCAGCTCGCAGAAAGCTTTCAAAATGGAAAGCCCTACATTGCCGCTCTTTTCCGGGTGGAACTGACAGCCGTACACATTGCCTCTGGCCGCTGCGGCGGTCAGCATAGCGCCGTATTCGGTGTAGGCGATGACCGAAGGCTCGCACTCGGCCGCATAATACGAATGGACAAAATACACGCAGTCGCCTTCGTTTACATATTTGAAGATCGGGCTTTTAGGCTTATCCTTAGGAAATATCAGCCTATTCCAGCCGATATGAGGAACCTTATAGCCTTCCGGCACCACCGGTTTCATGGAGACGATACGGCCCGGTATCAGGCCGAGGCATTTGTGATTTCCGTATTCCTCTCCCTCGTCAAACAAAAGCTGCATGCCCAGGCATATGCCCAGCAGCGGCTTGCCGGAAGCGGCTTCTTCAATCACGACTTTATCAAGTCCGGTGCTGCGCAGCTTTTCTGCGGCGTCGCCCAGAGCGCCCACCCCCGGAAGTATTATCTTATCGGCTTTTCTCAGCAGGGCGTCGTCGCCGGTGACGACGGCGTCCGCACCTATGGCCTCAAGGGAGCTTTTCAGGGAAAAGAGATTTCCCACCCCGTAATCTACGATAGCTATCATCAGAGGACTCCTTTCGTTGAAGGTATCTGGCCGTCCAGATACGGATCTATTGCCGCAGCCTGCCTCATCACCCGCCCGAAAGCTTTGAAAGCGCCTTCGATGATGTGATGGGAATTGGTACCGGCCAGCTGCCTCAGGTGCAGGGTGATATTTGCATTTCTGACAAAGGCCAGGAAAAACTCTTCCACCAGCTCCGTATCAAAAGTGCCGACTTTCTGGGCCGGTATCTGAAAGTCAAAGCCCAGATAGCTCCTGCCGGAAATATCCACGGCGGCCATTATCAGGGCCTCGTCCATGGGCAGTATGATGCTGCCGTAGCGGTTTATGCCAGCCATGTCGCCCAGAGCCTGGCGGAAAGCTGTCCCAAGGCATATACCGATGTCCTCCACACTGTGGTGGTCGTCCACATAAGTATCGCCGTCGCAGGTAATGGTCAGATCAAACATTCCGTGGCGGGAAAACAGCGTTAGCATATGGTCCAGAAAACCTACGCCCGTATCTATGTCCGACTGGCCCGATCCGTCCAGGTCCAGTCTCAGCGTTATGGAAGTTTCTTTTGTGGTCCTTTCTATCTCACCGATCCTCATTTTGTGCCTCCTTGAGAATTTCATCTATGCGCTGCAAAAATATATCCATTTCCTCGTCGGTACCGATGGTAACCCGGTTGTAATCCCGTATCTTTTCTTTGCTGAAATGGCGTATCAGTATGCCCCGGTCTTTGAGCTTTTCGTATAATCCTGAGCCGCTTACAGCCTCTGTCTTTATGAACAGGAAATTGGTCACCGACGGTACCACCTCAAAGCCCCTTTTTTTCAGCTCGGTGGCAGTCCTTTCTCTGGTAGAGACGATGGCCTTGCAGCAGCCTTCGTAATACTGGTCTGAGTCTATGGCGGCGGCCCCTGCGATCTGGGTCAGCCGGTTTATATCATATGGATTGGTAGAGTATTTTATCCTGTTCAGATCGTCTATAAGGGCGGGATGTGCCATTGCAAAGCCCAGCCTTGCGCCTGCCATGGAGCGGGATTTGCTGAAAGTCCTGACCACCAGCAGGTTTTCGTATCTGTCCAGGAGCTCCAGCGCTGACCGGGCGCCGAAGTCCACATAGGCTTCGTCTATGAGGACCACATTGTCTCTGTTGGCTTCCAGTATGCTGCTGATATCATCAAGGCTGAGGGCCTTACCCGTCGGCGCATTGGGGTTGGCGATGACCACCATGCCTCCGGCGTTGAAATAGTCCGACGGTTCTATGGAAAAATCTTCTCTCAGCGGTATTTCTGCGGCTTCAACTCCGTTGAGGGCAGCGAAGACAGGATAAAACCCATAGGTTATTTCCGGAAAAACTACCTTGCCTCCGTCTCCTGCAAAGGCCATAAATGCGAAGTTCAAGATATCGTCCGAACCGTTGGAAACATAAATGTTTTCCGGCTTCAGCCCGTATCTTTCGGCCAGTTTTGACCGGAGCAGCCGGCAGTCCGGATCCGGGTATAACCTCAGGTCCGATATCTCCTGCGCCGTAATGGCACTGAGGACCTCTTCCGGCGGTGGATAAGGGGACTCGTTGGTGTTCAGCTTGATGTATTTCTTGTCCTGAGGCTGTTCTCCGGGAACATATGCCTCAAGGGTCTTGTATTTCTCACTTAAAAATCTGCTCATATCATTTCTCCTTTGGGGACGGGCAGGTCGAATCACGGCGGCCTGCGCCAGGGTCAGGGCTGTCTGTTTTGCCCGCGGCGGCTTCACGGCCGGATCCTGCGTTCAGGCCCATGGACTCTGCCCGCACGGTCACGCTCCTGGCATGAGCATCCAGTCCCTCTGCCCTTGCAAAGGCGGCTATGTCGCCGGCCACCTGTGCCAGAGCGTCCGCTGTATAATATGTGTACTGGTATTTCTTTACGAAATCATCCACCGAAAGTGGGCTGGAAAACCTGGCTGTCCCTCCTGTCGGCAAAGTATGGTTGGGTCCGGCGAAATAATCGCCCAGAGCTTCCGGACAGTTCTTTCCAAGAAAGACAGAACCGGCGTGGCGTATGGAGCCCAGATAGTCAAACGGGGAGTCCACGCATATCTCCAGGTGCTCAGGAGCTATCTCGTTGACCACATCTATGGCAGATTTCAGGTCATCGGTCACGATGATCTTTCCGTTGTTTTCTATGGAAGCTTCTGCAATGTCACGGCGCGGCAGGGTCTTGAGCTGCTTTTCTATTTCAGCGGCCACCGCCTGGGCCAGCTTCATGGAATCGGTCACCAGGACGGCGCTGGCCATCTTGTCGTGCTCGGCCTGACTGAGCATGTCTGCTGCTACGAAAGCCGGGTTGCAGGTTCCGTCTGCAAGTACCAGGATCTCGCTTGGGCCTGCTATCATGTCGATGGCCACCATGCCGAAGACCTGCTTCTTGGCCTCGGCCACAAAGGCGTTGCCGGGGCCGACGATCTTGTCGACTCTCGGAACTGTGGCCGTACCGTATGCCAGGGCGGCCACTGCCTGAGCGCCGCCTATCTTAAATACTCTGTCTATGCCGGCGACCTTGGCGGCAGCCAGTATCACCGGATTTATGACGCCGCCCCTGGACGGGGTCACCATGACGATCTCTTTGACTCCGGCTATCTTGGCGGGGATGGCGTTCATCAGTACCGACGACGGATAAGAAGCTGTGCCGCCCGGCACATAAAGGCCAACCTTGTCAAGGGGTACTACTTTCTGTCCCATGACTATGCCGTCAGTCTCGCTTATGACAAAGCTGTTCCTGACCTGTCGGCTGTGGAAGGCGCGGATGTTGGCCGCCGCCTTTTCCATGACTGAAATGAGGTCCTTATCGACCGCCTCCATGGCTAAAGCCCATTCATCGTCGGAAACTTCAAGGGGCATGAGCTGGTCGAAGCCGTCGAACTTTGCGCAGTATTTTTTCAGGGCGGTATCGCCGTTTTCTGATACATCTTTGATGATATCTCTGACGATGCCGCTCACATCATCGGCGGCGGTGCCCCGGTCAAAAATTTCCGAAGCAGGCACCTGGCCGTATTTCATTATCTTTATCATCTGGATTTCTCCTTTGCTATGTGTTTACCGGTATGGCCGGAGGTCGTCCGCCGGCCGGATCTTATAACGGGCGTCTGACGGCCGCCGGGAATACGGCCGGTTTAGTCCGCCGCCCGGCCAAGATCAGCCTTTTGAGATCAGTCCTCTCAGGTCGGCGCAGATTTTTTCTATCTTGCGGTTCTTGAACTTGAAGCTGACTTTGTTGGATATGAGGCGGGCGCTGATGTCAACGATGGTGTCTATCACCTCAAGGTCATTTTCTTTCAGGGTGGTGCCCGTCTCCACGATGTCCACGATCACATCGGAAAGTCCCAGGATAGGGGCAATCTCGATGGAACCCTGGAGCTTTATTATATCTATGTCACGGCACAGGTTGCTGTAATATCCTGCGGCTATGTTGGAAAATTTTGTGGCCACTTTCAGGGTGCGGCCTGTGTTGTCGCGGAAATCTTTTTTCCCGGCCACGCACATGCGGCATTTTCCGACGCCCAGGTCCAGCAGTTCGTATATATCCGGCTCGTATTCCAGCAGGATGTCCCTGCCGGCCACGCCTATGTCGGCGGCGCCTCTTTCCACATAGATGGCCACATCTGACGGTTTTACCCAGAAGTATCTGACGCCGGTTTCCTCCGACTCGAAGATCAGCTTGCGGCTGTCCTCTCTGATGGAAGGACAGGGATAGCCGGCAGCCTCGAACATATCATATACTTTGTCGCCCAGCCTCCCCTTGGGAAGGGCGATGTTTATCATGTCTTTCATTTTAACATACCTCCCGGCGTATATTCCATAAGCTTTTTGTACTTGAGCCTTTCGGGAAAAGTTTTCTGAGCCTGGACTGAATAGCCGTGGCTTATGAGGTCGCTGACCTTTTCGGCCAGATCGGCCGGGTCAAAATCATCGGAAGCGGCCGCCTGACCGTAGAGCAGGAGAATGTCCACATCGTAATCGTCCTGCATATCCTCAAAGTTGTTGATAAGATCCATGTTGATGGCAAAGCCGATGGCTCCCGAATCGGAAGAAGCCCGCTTATCCATTTTTTCGAGGAGCTCGTCATACTGGCCGCCGGAAAGGACGCCTGACGGTATGCCGTCGATATATCCTCGGAACATGACGCCGTTGTAGTAGCTCATGTCGTTGACCAGAGAAAAGTCCAGGTGTATGCCGTCCAGCTCCTGATCTTCCAGGATACCGCAGATGACCGAAAGTTCTTCGATGGCACTGTCCATGGTCTCATTGAGGGAGACGGATCCAAGGGTTTTCAGGACGCTTTCCGGGGAGCCGTAAGTTGAAGCCATGGTGATGGCCGTCTCCCTTAACTCTTCGTCAACGCCGATACTGTCAAAGAGGGTCATTATGCCGTGGCGGTTTTTCTTGCGCAGGAGGGAAAGGAACATTTCCTCGTGCTTTGGCCTTAGGCTGAGCTCTTCCAGAAAGCCGCGGATAAGCCCCATGTGAGACACATCCAGGATGTAGCGGTCCTGCTCCGGCTGCGCGGATGGGGATTCCGGCGTGCCTGCGGCCTGGCCCTGTGCGGCTTTGGCCTTTGCAACATCGGTCTGTGCGGCCGGCAGTGCTGATGGGTCTGCCTCCGGCGCCGATCCTTCGGCTGCCTCCGGTGTCCCTCCGCTGAGGATCGCAAGACTTGCTGCGGCAAGAATAAGGACCTCGGCGATTTGGTAGATATCAAGATCTCCAATACACTCAAGGCCCATCTGCATGATCTCTTTATAGGTTTTCGTACTCTTTGATGTCCGGTAGATATTTTCGTTGTAATAAACTTTCCTGACTACGCCGGGTATGTCATTGTAGTTCTTCACTATGGAAAGGGTCACATCCGGCTTGAGGGCCAGCAGCTTTCCATTGGTATCGGTGAAAGTGATTATCTTGTCTCCGGCTAAAAAATCCTTATTCTCAGCATACAGATCATATTCTTCAAATTTGTTCATCTTGTAATGGACATATCCGAAATGCTCGTAAAGCTGTCTGAGGCTGAGCATGTTTATATCTTCCTTTTTCAGGGTCTGATCAGATCTCAGTTTCATACTCTCTGTTCATATCCTTTCTTTTATTGATTCCGCATGGCTGTCAGCGCCGCATGGCCGCTTTCAACAGCACAAGAAAACTATAACACATTAACGCAGTAAAGTAAAGGGAAAAGTGGGCAGATTGTTGTTTTTTTGGCGGTGCACGGAGTTATCTGTCTGGTTGGATGTATAGCTGCGTATACCTGGGCAATACAGCCAATTCAGGGAAAATTGAGCCGGGACGGCCAGAGTTCCGGATCGCCGATCATCATATGCTCAGTGTTCCAACTGCCGCATTTACACCGGAATCGTAAATTTTAATGGAAATAGGGGGAGGTAATTCCCCCTGAATGAGAGAGAAAAACATATATAGGGGGAGAAAATAGAACCGTCGGAGTAGAAATGACAACTATAGTAGTCAAAAAAGAAAGGGAGGGGTGCAAAATATTCCCCCTGAAAAGGCAGAAGAACACAGATCAGGGGGAACTCGTCCCCCCTGGAATCCGATTTTTCAGCGGAAAAGGGGGACGAGTTCCCCTCATTTATATAAAACCACCACATTTAGGGGGAGACTCCCTTGCCACAGCTTATCGCCCGGCCCAGATCAGCCCGTTACAAAAAATCTCTGCCGCTGTTCGATCCCGTGCAATGTACACCGCTATGCCGCAGGCCGCCGGCACAGGGCTTTGGACAGTCCCAGTATAATTTATCCCAAAACAGGAAAAACTAAGCCCAAAACAAAGGAGAGAACATTGTCATGATAGAACAGGATACCATAAGATTGCTGCGGGAATGTGATGCCGGCATACAGATGGGTGTGTCGTCCATTGACGATGTGGTGGACCATGTCCACAGCAGAGGTCTGAAAAAATACCTGAGCGACTGCAGGGAGCAGCACAGCAGATTAAAAGAAGAAATAGATACCATGCTCCACGGCTTTCAGGACGGCGGAAAGGCGCCCAATCCACTGACCAGGGGCATGGCGCATGTCAGGACCAATGCCAGGATACTGATGGACAGCTCAGATGCGGCCATTGCGGATATTATAACCGATGGATGCAATATGGGTGTCAAATCCCTGAACAGATACCTTAACCAGTACAAGGCAGCCGATGAAAGGTCAAAGGATATCACCAAGAGGCTGATAAACCTGGAAGAAAAACTGACAGAGGAGATCAGGCATTTTCTCTGATAAGACATCAGAGGTGCCCGTAACGGCGGAGCGACTGACGGCCTGCAGCAGCTGACCGGCAAAATCAACGGATAATGTCTAGGCAGTGGCAAACCGAAATATTTTTGCCATGGAAAAGTTCTCAATAAGCGGAAAAACCATGTTGACGAGAAACCTTTTTCTCGAAAGAGTTCTTAAAGACCGGTAAGGGCCGCCTGCTGAGAACCTGGTTTGCTGATACGGTTCTCTGCCCATTGTATTATCTGTGCAAAGAGAACCTAAATTGCATTTGGATAACGATTTAGGTTCTCAGCGGCGGCCACG
>UQOC01000079.1 GCA_900542565.1 uncultured Eubacteriales bacterium
AACCGTCAATTTTGCGGTTTCAGGGGGAGCCTCCCTTGCCTGGATGACCACCAGTCACAGGAGGGGGAGCCTCCCTTGCCTGGTGCCTGAATGGATCACTCGTGCTATATTGCCATCAATCCGTATAGTTATCGAAATATCCCTGAATGTATATGAACGGTGTGCCCTTGTCTCCGGAACCGGATGTCAGGTCGCACAGGGAGCCCAGCAGGTCGGTCAGGCGGCGTGGGGTGGTACCCTCAGTGGCCATCTGGCCTACCAGGTTGGCGTCCTTTTCTTTGATGGCGCCTTCGATGGCGGCTTTCAGTTCGTCGCCTCTCAGGTGGCCGAAATCGTTGTCAGCCAGATATTTGAGCTTCAGTTCGTTAGGCTGTCCCACGAGGCCGCTGGTGAAGCCCGGAGATACTACCGGGTCAGCCAGTTCCCATATCTTTCCTACCGGGTCTTTGAAAGCTCCGTCTCCGTAAACCATTACTTCGATGGTCTTTCCGGTGCGGGCTTTGACTTCGGCCTGCACGCCGTCGACGAATTCCTGGCAGTTGATCGGGAAGAGCTTTATGGTATCTTCCGTAGCCTTGTTGGAGCCCAGGATACCGTAGTCAGGGTTGTATCCGGAACCTTTGACAGGAGCGGTCAGCAGATCGTCCATTCCAAGGACCACATCGCCGCCGTCAGCTTTTACCAGTCTCTTGGTGCGGGCGCGGGTGTGGATGTCGGCGCAGATCACCTTGTCTGTGTAGTCAAGGATCTTGCGCGGGTCGTTGGCAAAGATGATCTGAGCTTCGGCTCCTTCTTCCTCTATGAGCTCTTTGTAATAATTTACATAGTCTATGTCAGTGAAAGTGTGCCTGGATTTTCCGAACAGGCCTTCAAATTCCTCCTGAGTCAGCACATCCTTATAAGGGTCTATGCCCTTTTCATCGAGAAGATCAATGTCCAGCAGGTGGTTGCCCACTTCGTCGCTGGGATAGCTGAGCATGAGGACGATCTTCTTTGCACCTTTGGCCATGCCTCTGAGGCAGATGGCAAATCTGTTCCTGCTGAGAATCGGGAAAACAACTCCGACGGTTTCTCCGCCCAGTTTAGCTTTCACATCGACAGCCAGCTGGTCGGTAGTCGCATAGTTGGCCTGGGCTCTTGCCAGGATGGATTCGGTCACTGCGAAAACATCTTTGGTGCCGATCTCAAAATCACCGTTATCTATACAGGCCATCAGAGTGTCTACGGCGATCTTTTTCAGGTCATCGCCCTCTTTTATGATAGGGCCCCGCAGTCCTCTTGAGACTGTTCCTATTCTTCTTTCCATTGATCATATCTCCTTACTTAAAATATTTTACTGCTGATTCAAACATCTTCATATCGTATTGGCCAGGTACATTCCTGTAAAGTCCTGCGCCGATCCTTTCGGCGTGTCCCATCTTGCCAAGGACTCTGCCGTCCGGCGATACTATACCTTCGACAGCCCAGTCGGAACCGTTGGGGTTGAACTGGATATCGTTTGTGACCTTTCCGGCAAGATCCACATACTGAGTTATGATCTGGCCTTTAGCCGCCATATCCTTCAGCAGAGGCTCTGAGGCTATGAACCTTCCTTCGCCGTGTGAGATCGGAACTGTGTAGATGTCACCCACCTCTACTCCGGCCAGCCAAGGTGAATTGTTTGATGCTATCCTTACTCTCACCAGTTTGGACTGGTGGCGTGCGATCTTGTTGTATGTAAGGGTCGGGCAGTCTGCGTCCGTGTCCATTATCTTTCCGAAAGGCACCAGCCCCAGTTTGATGAGAGCCTGGAAACCGTTGCATATGCCGGCCATCAGACCGTCGCGCTCCTCCAGCAGCTCTGTTACGGCCTCTTTGATCTCCTGATTTCTGAAGAAAGCGGTTATCAGCTTGCTGGAGCCGTCCGGCTCATCTCCTCCGGAAAATCCTCCCGGTATGAATATCATCTGGCTTTCCCTTACTTTGGCGGCAAAGCTCTCTATGGACGACGCCACATCAGAAGCGGTCAGGTTATTGATCACGAAAATTTCAGGCTCGGCTCCCGCCCGGTCAAATGCCTTGGCGGTATCGTACTCACAGTTGGTCCCCGGGAATACAGGGATAAGCGCCTTCGGTCTGGCAGTTTTAACAGAAGCTGAGAAAGTCTTGCTGCTGGCAAAGGAGATCGCTTCAGGCGCCTCTCCCTCAGTCCTGATATTGCACGGATAGACCGGCTCCAGCTTTTCTTCGTAAATGGAGCAGAGGTCCTCAAGGGCCAGCTTCTCTCCGCCGCGGCTGATGAAGCCGTCATCTGTGGTGCGGCCGATCAGGAGCCCCTCTTCTCCGCAGGCAGTACCGGCGTCAGACCCGCAGACTTCAACTATAAACGCACCGTAATCATAACCGAAAATTTCCTCTTGTGTCAAGGTCTTATCATATTCAAAGCCTATGCCGTTGCCCATGGCCATCTTGAGTATTGCCTCGGCAATACCTCCAAAGCCCGGAGTATAGCAGGCTTTCACACAGCCGGACGCCATGAGCTCATTGACACGGGCATACACAGCTTTCAGGGAATCCCCTGCAGGCAGGCCATTTTCGCCCTTTTCCGGTCTGAACAGATAAACATCGTGGCCGGCGCCCTTAAACTCAGGCGAGATTATATCACCGGTCTTTGCAGTGGTCACGGCGAAAGACACCAGTGTCGGAGGAACATGGATGTCCTCGAAAGTTCCGCTCATGGAGTCCTTGCCTCCGATGGCCGCTACCTCAAGTCCCATCTGAGCGTCCAGCGCTCCCAGCAGGGCAGCCATCGGGCTTCCCCATTTTTCAGGGTCTTTGCCCAGCTTTTCAAAATATTCCTGGAAAGACAGGTACACATCTTCAAAGGAAGCTCCGGTGGCGATGAGCTTGGATACCGATTCCACAACGGCCAGATAAGCGCCGTGGTACGGGCTCTTTTCCGTGATATACGGGTTGTAACCCCAGGCCATCAGGCTGCATGTGTCGGTATCGCCTCTTTCCACAGATACCTTGTTGACCATGGCCTGGATAGGGGTCCTCTGGTACTTGCCGCCGAAAGGCATGAGCACCGTACCCGCTCCGATGGTGGAGTCGAACCTTTCGGAAAGGCCCCTCTTGGAGCAGATGTTCAGGTCTGCGCAGGCGGCCTTATATGCGTCAGTGAAAGTCCCCTCAGTCTTCCTGTCGTAACCTTTTGGAGCTGCGGCCTTTACGGTCACATGCTTGCTGGCTCCGTTGGAGCTTAGGAACTCTCTTGAAATATTTACTATATTATCGCCGTTCCAGAACATGGAAAGCCTCGGCTCTTCGGTAACTTTGGCGACCACCGTGGCTTCCAGGTTTTCTTCTCTTGCAAGGGTACAGAAACGGTCTGCATCTTTTTCCGCTACTACTACGGCCATTCTCTCCTGAGACTCACTGATAGCCAGCTCGGTGCCATCCAGACCTTCGTATTTTTTAGGCACTTTGTTCAGATCGATGACAAGTCCGTCGGCCAGTTCTCCGATTGCTACAGAAACGCCGCCGGCTCCGAAGTCGTTGCACCTTTTGATCAGGCGGGAAGCCTGTGGATTTCTGAACAGCCTCTGGAGCTTTCTTTCCTCAGGGGCGTTGCCTTTCTGGACTTCTGCGCCGCAGCTTTCCAGGGATGAAACATCGTGGGACTTGGAAGAACCTGTGGCTCCTCCGCAGCCGTCACGGCCTGTGCGTCCGCCCAGCAGGATGACCCTGTCTCCCGGCTCAGGCACTTTTCTGATGACATTTTCCGCAGGGGCTGCTCCGATAACGGCGCCTATTTCCATTCTCTTGGCGATATAGCCCGGATGATAGATCTCGTCTACCTGGCCGGTGGCAAGGCCTATCTGGTTGCCATAGGAGCTGTATCCGGCGGCGGCAGTGGTCACCAGCTTGCGCTGAGGCAGCTTGCCCTCGATAGTCTCGGAAACCGGCACCAGCGGATCTCCCGCTCCGGTCACACGCATGGCGGAATATACATAACATCTTCCCGAAAGCGGGTCTCTGATGGCTCCGCCCACGCAGGTAGCGGCTCCGCCGAAAGGCTCGATCTCGGTCGGGTGGTTGTGGGTCTCGTTCTTGAACAGCAGCAGCCAGTCCTCTTCCCTGCCGTCCACATTGACCTTTATCTTGACTGTGCAGGCGTTGATCTCCTCGGATTCGTCCAGCTTATCAAGCTTGCCGGCCTTTTTCAGGTATTTGGCGGCTATGGTCCCGATGTCCATAAGGGTGACCGGCTTGGTGCGGCCCAGGTCTTTTCTGAGCCTGATGTACCGCTCGTAGGATTCGGCCAGCATCGGGTCATCAAATTCCACGCTGTCTATAACGGTGTTGAAAGTCGTATGACGGCAGTGGTCCGACCAGTATGTGTCTATCATCTTTATCTCGGTGATGGTCGGATCTCTGTCCTCTTTGGTGAAATAGTCGCGGCATGTCTTAATGTCGGCCAGGTCCATGGCGAGGCCCCGGTCCTTTATAAACTGCTCCAGATCATCGTCTGACATTTTTCTGAATCCAGCAAGTATTTCTACGGGAGCAGGTATTTCATAGGCCATGTCAAGGGTTTCCGGCATATCCATGGATGCTTCCCTCGACTCTACAGCGTTGATCACATATTTTTTGACGGCGGCCGCCTCATCGTCGGAAATATTTCCGTACAGGGCATAGACTTTGGCAGTCTTGACTGCCGGTCTTTCTCCCCTTGAGATTATCTGGATACATTCTGCCGCAGAGGATGCTCTCTGGTCGAACTGGCCCGGCAGCGGTTCTACTGCAAAGAGGCAGCCGGCTCCGCCGCCGGGTCCGCACGCACCGGCCGCTCCGGCCCCGTCACAGGTCACATCAGACGGAAGCTTCGCGGAAGCAACATCCACCTGAGGCTCGGAAAACACGGTATTTACCGCATAGTCGAAGAGTTCCTCTGTGATACCCTCCACATCGTATCTGTTGAATATCCGGACTCTTTCAATAGAGCTTATACGCAGCAGCTCGTTTATATCGCTTTTCAGCGCATGGGCTTCGTTATCAAATCCCGGCTTTTTTTCCACATAGATCCTGAAAACCATGATTATCTCCCTTCCGCTTCAAGAGCTCTGGCTCCGATGTCATGTCTGTAATAGGCGTTGGCGAATTTTACCTGAGACACAGTCTCGTAAGCCTTGTCGATGGCTTCTCTGAGGGTATCGGCAGTCTCGGTGACTCCCAGCACCCGGCCTCCTCCGGTGACCAGCCTGCCGTCCTTTATCCTGGCTCCTGCCACATATATGTTCTTGTCCTCAGGCATGGTGATCTCAAAACCCGTGTCATATTTTTTAGGATAACCGTCGGAAGCCATTACAACGCAGCAGGCGCACTTATCTGCAAACCTCACATCGGCTTCGTCCAGCTTACCGTCGTATATCTTGAGCATTATGCCAAGCAGGTCGCTTTCCAGGAGCGGCAGTACCACCTGAGTCTCCGGATCGCCGAAACGGCAGTTGTATTCGATGACCTTAGGGCCTTTTTCGGTTATCATCAGGCCGAAATAAAGGCAGCCGGAAAAGCTCCTGCCCTCCTTGTTCATAGCTTCTATGGTCGGCTTGAAAATGGTCTCCATGCAGGTCTTTGCCACATCTTCGGTGTAATACGGGTTAGGAGCTACTGTTCCCATACCTCCGGTATTGAGACCCTTGTCTCCGTCCAGGGCTCTCTTGTGATCCATGGATGAGATCATAGGTACTATGGTCTTGCCATCGGTAAAGGACAGGACGGACACTTCAGGCCCTGTCAGAAATTCTTCGATGACAACCTGGTTGCCGCTGTCACCGAAGATCCTGTCGCCCATGATGGTCTTTACGGCGTCTTCGGCGGCCTGCCTGGTCTCGGCGATGATAACTCCCTTCCCAAGGGCCAGACCGTCGGCCTTGACTACCACAGGGACAGGACAGGTCTTTACATATTCCAGAGCCTTGTCCATGTCGCTGAATATCTCATAGGCCGCCGTCGGTATATTGTACTTTTTCATCAGTTCCTTGGAAAAAGCCTTGCTGCCTTCGATGATGGCGGCTTTCTTATCAGGGCCGAAAGTCTTGATCCCGGCCGCTTTTAAAGCGTCCACGGCGCCCAGCACCAGCGGGTCGTCCGGCGCGACGACCACATAATCGATGCCCTCCTGCACAGCAAAGGACACCACGCCCGCCACGTCGGTGGCGGCGATGGGCACGCACACGGCGTCGCTGGCGATACCGCCGTTGCCCGGCGCGGCATACAGCGCGGGGCGCCGCGGGCTTTCCTTCAGCTTGCGGATGATAGCGTGCTCCCGCCCGCCCCCGCCGACAACCAGAACCTTCATAGGTCAACCTCCCTGCTTTCGCCGCCGCGCCGCCAAACGCGGGCAGAGCCGTGCTCCGCCCCGGCGCGGCCGCGCGGCGTTCTTTTTAATGGTGGAACAGGCGGATGCCGTTGAACGCCATCACAATGCCGTATTTATCGCAGGTTTCAATGACCTGCCCGTCCCGGATGGAGCCGCCCGGCTCCACGATGGCCGTCACGCCGGAACGGCGCGCGCGCTCGATGTTGTCCCCAAAGGGGAAAAACGCATCCGAGCCCAGCGCAAGG
>UQOC01000080.1 GCA_900542565.1 uncultured Eubacteriales bacterium
CTGGCGGAGGCCCCGGCCGCTGGCAGAACCCTCTTTTCGCTGGCGGAGGCCCCAGCTACTGGCGGAAATCCTTTCCGCTGCGGAGTGTCCGGGCCACTGGCGTAGGATCAACGGCACAAATAAATGCGCAGGCATGCAACAGCGAAAAGAGGTGCGATTCATTACAAATAACATTTCTTTTAAAAGACAATTATGCTAAAATAAAGTATCAAAACATAAAGGACGGCCATAAGACCAATGAGCAACTTTTTTATATACGAAGCGCTTATCATAGAACAGCAGCTTGACATCACGGGCTTTGAACTTTACAGTCCGGGACATCTGATCTGGCTGGCGGCGATCGTCATAGTCAGCATTATCGCAAGCATTAGCTACCGCAGATCCAGCGGCCGGGAAAGAGACAGGACAAGAAGATTTTTCGCCCTTGCCATACTCATTGCAGAAATATGCAAAGAACTGATACTGGCCATGGCAGGGGCGCCGCTGATAAAGTATCTTCCGCTGCACCTGTGCAGCTATGCGATAATCTGCATGCTGGCAGAAGCCTTTTGCCGCAGACGGGAATGGCACGATCTGGCGGGACAGATGATGGCATATGCATTTTTTCCGGGAGCAGTCGCCGCACTGCTTTTCTGCAACTGGACCATATATCCGTTTTTCACATTTATGAACATATTCAGTTTCGTATTCCACGGGTGGATAGTCATATATTTTGTGATGCTCTACAGAGCGGGAGAAGTCCGGCCTGATTACAAAGGGCTGTGGAAAACGGCTCTCGTCATCGGCATTATAGCGATCCCCGTCTACATATTTAACCATATCTTCGAGACCAACTATCTGTTCCTAAACGAGGCTCAGGAGGGTTCGCCGCTGGTGGCGGTGTGGAACATCTTCGGCACCAGGTTCGGACAGGCCGGGTATCTGGCGGGAGTGGTGCTGCTGGTGGTCGTGATATTCCACATCCTGTATCTGATATACATGGTCATGGATAAGATCAAGACGAGAAAAGATCATTGAAAGACTCGATGTCCAAGATGATCCCTTTCCGCAAAAGCATCACAAGGACATAGTCGTGTCAGCACAGGGGGTACGATATATCACCTTTTGGTGAGACTTCTTTTACAAATAAAAAAGTTTTTTACGGGCTTTAATGCCCGTTTTTTTATGAGCGGATCGGCCCTTTTATTTTTTGAGCCTATCATATTTAAACGCTTTTCCGGAAACAATAAGAAAAAACAAAGGAGATAAGATATATGGCTCTTAATTTAAAAGGAAGAAGTTTTCTGACGCTGATGGATTTTGCGCCGGAAGAGATAAGATACATGCTGGATCTGGCCAAAGATCTGAAAGCCAAAAGGCGTGCAGGCATATGCAGCGAAGTCCTCAAAGGCAAGAATGTGTGCCTGCTGTTTGAAAAGACATCCACCAGGACCCGCTGCGCCTTTGAGGTTGCCTGCCATCAGGAGGGAGCCCATGTGACATTTCTGGACAGCAAGAGCTCACAGATGGGCAAAAAAGAATCCCTGGAAGATACCGCAAAAGTTCTGGGGAGATTTTTTGACGGCATAGAATACAGGGGATTCGATCAGAAAGTGGTGGAGGATCTGGCAAAGTATTCAGGGGTGCCCGTGTTCAACGGCCTCACCGATGTTGATCATCCGACCCAGATACTGGCTGACATGATGACCATAGAAGAACATGTGGCAAAGCCGCTGAAACAGGTCAAAGTGGTTTTCTGCGGAGATGTGAGGAACAACATGTCCTACGCCTGGATGCAAGGCTGTGCCAAGATGGGCATGACATTTGCAGCTTTCGGCCCCAGAGAGCTGGTGGCCCAGGTGGATCACAAGGTTATGGAGCAGGTCAGCGCCACAGCCGGTCAGACGGGAGCATCCATCGAAGTCACATCGGACGAAAGCTGCCTGAAAGGAGCGGATGTTATCTATACAGACATCTGGGCATCCATGGGAGAAGAGGATAAGATACCTGAGAGGGTAAAGCTGCTGACGCCTTATCGTGTGACTGCCGAAATGCTGGAAAAGACAGGCAACAGGGATGTCATCTTTCTCCACTGCCTGCCGTCCTTCCACGACTTTGAGACGACCCTGGCCAAGGAACAGAAAGAAAAAGGTTTCGACATCAGGGAGGTTACCGACGATGTGTTCAGGTCGGGCCATTCCAAGGTGTTCGACGAGGCGGAAAACAGGATGCACACCATCAAGGCCGTCATGGCCGCCACCATGTAGCGGAGCTGCGGGGGAGGGACTGATGATAAAAGGAATACACAATTTTTCCGAAATAGGAAAGCTGCAAAGGGTCCTGCTGCACAGGCCCGGCCGGGAAATAGAAGCGCTGACGCCGTCGACCATGGAAAGGCTCCTGTTCGACGATGTGCCCTTTCTGAAAGCTGCCCAGGAGGAGCATGACGCTTTCGCCGACCTTCTCAGGAAAAACGGGGTTGAAGTCATATACTATGAAGAAGAAACAGCCAAAGCCCTGTCTGCACAAAGGATCAGGCAGGATTTTGCTAATCGGATGATAGAACTGAGCTTCATAGAGTCTGAAGGTATGAAAGAGGCGATAAGCCGGTTCCTGATGAGTCTTTCCCCTGAGGAAATGGTTGAGAAGATCATTTCAGGAGTAAGGCGGGCAGATCTGGGAGAAGGCAGGACAGGCTCCCTGTCGGACCTGACTTCCCACGACTATCCCTTTGTGATGGACCCCATGCCGAACCTTTACTTTACCAGGGATCCGGGGGCATGTATAGGAAATGGGATAAACATCCATCATATGCACACTCCGGCAAGGCGCAGAGAATCCCTGCTGCTCAAGTTCATGTTTGAATATGACAAAGACTTTGCGGCAGATAAAGATGGGCAGTTTTATGATATTTATGACGATTATTCAATGGAAGGAGGAGATGTGCTGGTCCTTTCTGAAAAGATGGTAGCCGTCGGGTATTCAGAAAGGACGACGATAGCAGGCATAGAAAATTTCGCCTGGAATCTGCTTTCCAGGTCGGGATTCAAGAAAGTGATCGTATTTGATATACCCAAGTGCCGTGCTTTTATGCACTTGGATACTGTATTTACCATGGTGGATTACGACAAGTTTACCATACACCCTGAGATCGAAGGGCCGCTGTCTGTGTACGAGCTTACCATGGGAAAAGGAGGAAAACTCAAATTTGAGGCTCTCACCGACGATCTGGATAAACTGCTGGCCAGAGAACTTGACCTGCCGGCTGTAGACCTGATACGATGCGGAGGCGGTGACAGGATCGCAGCCCAGAGGGAGCAATGGAACGACGGATCAAATACTTTGTGCATAGAGCCGGGAACGGTGGTGACTTATGAACGCAATTATGTTACCAATCAACTGCTGGAGCGGCACGGAGTAAATGTCCTGACCATACCAAGCGCCGAGCTTTCAAGGGGACGGGGAGGCCCCAGATGTATGTCCTGTCCGGTAAACAGACAGGATATGTGAGAAAAGAGAGGAAAGATTATGAGGGAAAAAATAGTCATAGCTTTGGGAGGCAACGCTCTGCAGTCAGGCAAAGAAGCGGCCACCGCAGAAGCGCAGCTTAAAACGGTAAAGGAAACCGCCGAAAGGATCGCAGAAATCTGTGAGCGGGGCAGCGAAATCGCCGTAGTCCACGGCAACGGTCCGCAGGTGGGGAGGATATTGCTGGCTTCAGAAACAGCAAAGGATGTGACGCCGCCCATGCCTTTCGATGTATGCGGCGCCATGTCACAGGGATATATCGGTTATCATCTGCAGCAATGTATCAAATACGCCCTGAACCGGCGCAACATGAATATACCGGTGGCCGCTGTAGCTACTCAGATGATCGTAGAAAGGAATGATCCGGCTTTTAAAAATCCCACGAAGCCCATAGGACCTTTCTACACAGAAGAAGCGGCCAAAGCTATGGAGAACGAAAGGGGTTATGTGATGAAGGAGGATGCCGGACGCGGCTGGCGCCGGGTAGTTGCCTCTCCGATGCCACGCAGGATAGTTGAGCTCGATCCGATCAGGAGATTATGGGACTCTACGGTGGTCATCAGCTGCGGCGGCGGAGGGATCCCTGTGGTGGAAAATCAGGATGGCTCGCTGGAAGGAGTTGCCGCAGTCATCGACAAAGACTTTGCTGCCGAATTGCTGGCCGAGCAGGTGGGAGCTGATATCCTGCTCATATTGACAGAGGTAGAAAAGGTGGCGATAAACTTCAACAAACCGGACCAGAAAGACCTGGACACCCTGAACCTGGCCGAAGCAGCCCGCCATTGCCGTGACGGGCAGTTTGCTCCAGGCAGCATGCTGCCCAAAGTAGAGGCTGCCATGAAGTTTGTACGAGCCAATCCGCAAAAGAAAGCGATAATAACATCCCTGTCAAAAGCCGTAGAGGCTCTGGATGGAAAGACAGGAACTGTGATCCGCTTTGCATAGGAGGAGACAGGGCGAGGATGACGGACGATTTTTGCCGTGACTGCCTGCAATGACGGAGCCGCAGTCAAAGGCATAACCGGATATCTATACTTTTTTGCCTGATATTAAAATAGGATAATAAAGAGAACACCTGCCTCGCAAACTGCCGGCAGGTGTTCCTTTGCAGGGACTTACAGCCGGATGGCATTTTGCTTTACGGATGTTGCGCCCGGTGACACAAAACCATATGGCCGGCGCATCAGAACCGTCTGATACAGGAGAGATAAGAGACAGAGCCTGCGGGCGGGTTCATATGCAAAAAGAGTTAATGGGATATGTCACCGTCCATAGGCCCATTTTTTGACAAGCACCTGAATGATCCCGGCTGCCGGGACGGCAAGGAGCATCCCGGCAACTCCGCCGAAATAACCGAAAATGCTTACAGAAAGCAGGACAAAAAGAGGGTGAAGACCGATGGAAGTACCGACGACTTTAGGGTATATAAAGTTGCTGTCCACCTGCTGGATCCCCAGGAGCGCCAGCACTGAAAAGACCGCCTGGGCAAGTCCTCCGGTGGCAAGGGCAGCCAGAAAAGCCGGAATCATGCTGAAAAACGGTCCGAAATAGGGGATGATATTCAATATTCCGCCCACAAGGCCGATGACAACGGCAAATCTGACCTGAAGAAGAGAAAGGACGGCTGAATAGAGCAGGGCTACGATCATACTGTCAACAAGGGCCCCTTTGACAAAGGTGATCAGTACTGTATTGATCTCGCCCAATACCTCGTTTACTATACCGTGGAGTTTCTGCTTTAGTATCATGAAAAGAAATTTCTGCCACAAAGACAGGAAAAATTCCTTATCCTTGAGCAGATAGACGCTGGCGACGAGACCTACAAAGAAGCTGACGAGACTGCCGGCAACTCCTGCAGCTGCGCGGACAAGACGAGTCATGGAAAAATTGTCTCCCAGCCATTGGGACAGAACAGCGCCGGGATCCTGACCGTCTCCGGCCATATGCTCAGGAAGATGCTCGGAGATAAAGGACATTATACTATTGTATGAGGAACTGAAATATTCATAGACTCTGCGGGCGGTTTCCTCAATGCCCCCTGAGGGAAGGGAGCCCAGGATGAGTATTACGAATGCGTATATAAAAAGCAAGATGATGATGAAAACTGCCGTATAGGTTATGGCCAGCGCAGCGCCACGGCCTTTGGGAGACTCTGTCAGCAGCGGATCAGAGGAGCCGCCGGAAATCTTGCTGCGCACCCATTCTACAGGCCGGTTGAACAGATATGCCAGCACCAGTCCGGTAATGAGCGGCGACAACGCTTTAAAAACAACTGCAGCAACCTGGCCTGCTGCTTGTGCCAGTTCCAGGAAAAAATTCTCCATCTTGCCCTATCCTCCTTAGGGTAGTATGATATAAAAAAACAGATTTTATGAGGACAATTATGGAAAAAAACAGAAAAGCCGGCGAGCTGCTCATGCCTGCCGGAGGTCTTAAACAATATATTGCCGCAGTGGAAAACGGGGCTGACGCCGTATATATCGGTGGAAAAGTTTTCAGCGCCCGGGCCGGCGCTGAAAACTTTTCCGACGAAGAAGCGGAGAAAGCCATGGACTATGGACACCTGAGAGGGGTAAAAACCTATGTGACCATGAACACCCTGATGGAGGAGAAAGACTTGTATCCTGCCCTAAGACAGGCTGAAAAATACCGGATCATGGGCGCCGACGCCCTCATAATCCAGGATCTGGGCCTGGGCCGGCTTATCAGGAACGAACTTCCGGACATGCCGATCCATCTTTCCACCCAGGCGGGAGCCTGTGATCCGGAGGGGGTTGCGGCCGCAGCCAGATTGGGATATGAACGGGTAGTCCTGGCCAGAGAACTTACTTTTGAGGAAATAAAGGCAACGGTAGCCACCGGCGTGGAGATAGAAGTATTCGTCCACGGTGCATTGTGCCTGTGCTATTCTGGCCAGTGCCAGCTGAGCCGCTACATCGGCGGGC
>UQOC01000081.1 GCA_900542565.1 uncultured Eubacteriales bacterium
CCCCTGCGGCAGCAGCAGGAAGCCGGCAGGAGTCTTTTATTTCAAGATAAGAGAACCACAGATAGATATGTCCGGCAAGGACATGGATCAGGAAACCCTTGAAGCGGAGATACGGAAAACCTTTAAACTGGACGGGATAATGGCGGATAACGAACAGGTCATCGGCGAGATCGCCGGAGACTTCAGCGGATTTTCCGAAGTGGTACCTATCAGGGCTACCAAAGAGGGCATAAAAAACACAGGCAGAGAAGGCCTCGTTCCTGAAGAGGATTTCCGGCAGCTCAGGGCGGATGTGGCCGATAAGGTCAGCCGGCTCTGCGCCGATATGCTGGCGGGAAAAGCAGACATACACCCAATGAAGACCAAAGACAGGTCTGCCTGTACTTTCTGCCGTTACAAAGGGATATGCAGATTCGATACGGTCTTTGAAGGCTGTTCATATAACATAATCAGTTAATGTGCAGCACAGCCGAGAGGAGGAAAATTTATGACAGAGAAAAACAGGCCCATGACTACAGATCACCTTATCATAAGACAGTCATGCTGGGATGATCTGGAAGATTTCTACCGGTGGGAGAGGATGCCGGAAGTGACAGAATTTTTCAGCATCCGGGACGGACAGACAAAAGAGGATGTCATACGGAAATATCTGGCCGATGAGGACGACCCGGCAGCCCGCCAGTTTACTATCATGCTCAAAGGCGAAGATGATCCTGCCGGCGATGGTGCGGACGCTCCGCAGGCCGGAGAGCCGGATGGGAATGCCTGGCAGGCAGACGGGCATGGACAGACAGGGGAAACGGCTCCACGCAATATCGGCCGCATAGTGCTTGCCGACATAGAACCGGGCTGGAAAGCCGAGATATGGCGGATCTATATAGGCGATACAGCGCTGCGGGGTAAAGGCTACGGCAAAGAAGCCATGCTGGCCATGATGGAATACTGCTTCGGCCAGCTGGGCCTTGAGAGGCTGTATCTGGACCATTATACGGGCAATCCGGCGGCCCATCTGTATCTGTCACTGGGCTTTCAGTACGAGGGTGTCCTCCGCAAAAACTGCCGCAAGAACGGCGTGCTCTACGATGTCCACCTGATGTCCATGCTCAGAGAGGAGTATGAGGAAAGGTACGGAAAGAGGAATGAGCGATAACATCATTCTTTTCCCAGAATTTGAAAAACTGAAAACCGAAATATCATCTCTCAAAGCCAGGATATCGGAGCTCCTCTGCATGCGGGATCAGATGTTATTTGTGGAGTGCAAGAACATCGAAATGGAATACATGCTTGCTCTGGGCGATCTGGAGTACAAGGCATACGAACTAAACTGCCACATGCTCCGCCTGAAGCGCAAGGCAGAACTGATACAGACCTGCAAAAACCGTCAGGAAAAGATCATCCTTTCCGAGATCGAGAATATCCTCGATACAGACTTTTCAGACTATCAGGCACGCCTAGATGAACAGCTCCACAAGATGAACAGGGCTATGGAGCGGAGCCGCGGAGAGTGGCTTTCTGAGGATGAACTGCAAGAAGCAAGGAAGTTGTACCACGATATAGTAAAAGCTCTGCACCCCGATCTGCACCCGGAACTGGGGCCGGAAAAACTGGAACTTTTCCACAATGCCGTATCTGCATACGAAAGAGGCGATATTAAATCTCTGAGGCTCATAAGCGTCATGGTAAGCGGCTCAGACACTGTCGATCAGGAAAAAGACAAAACGGCGGCGCTGACAAGAGAAAGGGACAGGCTTAAAGAGCTGGCCACAGATCTGCAGGAACAGATAGAGAAGATCACAAATGAATACCCCTATACGGTCAGACCGATCATACGGAACAAACAGAAGATCACGGAAAAGCGGGCAGAACTGTCCGGCCTGATCGAACAGCTGGATCAGGCGATCGAGGCGTATGAGATGCGGATCAAAGAAATGCTGAGGTGATTTGATGGGAGACATCATAAAAAACGGCGGAAACGAGATAGTTGGACTTATCCATGGAAAAAATGGAGAACTGGACATACCAAAGCCTTTCCAGCGGGATATCTTTCTTTTTGATACTTATGTTGCCGGCACGATTCATGTGGACGGTATCGAGGAACTGGAGCCGGGGCTCAATGTGGGCGACCGGATTGATTTTTTCCGCGAACCGGACAACCCTTATGATCCAATGGCGATCGCCGTCAAGAATACGGACGGAGTTAAGATAGGCTATGTTCCAAAGGCCGATAACGCCGTCTTTTCACGACTGATGTATGCGGGGAAATTGCTTTTCGGCAAGCTTACTGAAAAAGAAAAACGGGGCAGCTGGCTGAGGATCAAAATGGAGATATATCTGAACGAGTAGACCAGAAAACTGTGTCGGCTGCATCCCCCCCCTGAAAATAGATTTTTATCAGTTTCAGGGGGATTGGCTCCACCGATTTTCAACATGTTTCCCTTTTCAGGGGGATTGGCTCCACCTATTTTAATGGTTTTTGCTTTTTCAGGGGGGCGGCAGAATCGCCTGAACAGCAAAAATGACAATTATAATTGTCAAAATATGGCTGTACATACATCACGGCCCTCTAAAAGCTCCCCCTGAAAAGCTTGGGACATAAAATTCAGGGGGAGTCAGTCCCCCTGAAGGTGTATTTTTGCCTGATTTAGGTGGAACGGCGGGGTGCATGGACTGATTTAGGTGGAACGGCAAGATGCGAGGGCGGATTTAGGTGGAACGGCGGGGTGCGAGGACGGCGCTGTGCAAAACGGAAAGGCACCCTGACAGAGCTTGCAGGCAGCACCGGTCTTATAAGTTCGAATAAGGCATTAAGAAAATGCTTTCAATATATCAAAATATCAAAAACCGGACTCTTCGCTGTCAGGGAACCGGTTGCTTATGTACTCATAAAGTCCCATACTGTCAAGACGATTGTTGAACATCCGGTCTATCCGGTGGTTATAATAATTTGTGCAGAAAGAGATTTTTTCCATTGAACCGTTGTAAAGAACGCCCAGGGTAAAGTGATAGGCATATGTATATCTGGCGTTATGCCTTAGCCGGGCAAAAAAATTGGATATCCTGTGTTCCTGATATAATATGGAGTCAAAAGGAATAACGATATGCTGGGAAGAGTCGAACCGGCATATTACATGTATTGCGAAATCAGCTATAAACAGGTAAAGATCATCAAAGACCCGCGGATCATCAAATAATGTCCTTTCGGACGAGGTAATGTAAGAAATGTAAGTGGTGTAAAGAGCTCCGTATTCCTTTTCCAGTTTTTTGAAGAAGGGGAAAGCTTTGAAAATGGCTCTGTATACTAAAGGGTTGTTTCGTGATTGTAAGCCAGTACGGATATTATCCCAAACAGCAGCAGGGATAACACCGCCGGAAATACGGTATAGAAAAAATCATATATATGATGCCTCCGTTGCTTTGCCGGTAATATGATTATCATACATAGTGTACAATAAAAAGACAGCAATGACAACAAACCATGATATCATTCTGCTGGATTATAAAGATACTTGCCAAAAAAGGCAGCGATCAGAGCTTTTCCACTTGTTAAATCGTCAAAAATTAGGTAAAATAGGAGTTAATCTATATCATCACAACATGGCTGACAGGCCATGGCTTTGTATTGTCTCAAATGATCCGGGCAGCCCAGAGGAGCAGAGGCGCCCGAAATTTAAAAATAAGGGGGAAACGAAAATGTCAAACATTCCTACACCGCATATAGAAGCAAAAGCAGGCGATTTCGCCGAGACTGTCCTCATGCCCGGCGATCCGCTGAGAGCCAGGTTCATAGCCGAAACTTTCCTGAAAGACCCTGTGCTGGTCAATAATGTAAGAGGAATACAGGGATATACCGGGACATACGAGGGAAAGAGAGTGTCCGTCATGGCTTCGGGGATGGGAATGCCTTCAATGGCCATATATTCTTATGAACTGTTTAATTTCTATGATGTTAAGAACATCATCAGAGTGGGGACTGCAGGAGTCGTAGATCCTTCCCTCAAGGTGCGCGACATCGTCATAGGCATGGGAGCATGCACCAATTCCAATTATGCCGCACAGTTCGACCTGCCTGGCACATATGCGCCTATCTGTTCATATGAACTGATGAAAAAGGCCATAGATGCGGCGGACAAGATGGGAATAGAGACCAAGGTGGGCAACCTCTATTCATCAGACGCATTTTACGATGATTCTGCCAGCCTTTCAAAATGGCAGAAGATGGGTGTGCTGGCCACCGAAATGGAAGCGGCGGCTCTCTACATGAACGCTGCAAGAGCAGGAAAGAATGCTCTTGCCATATGCACCATTTCTGACAACCCATTCACCGGTGAAGCAACTACAGCCGAAGAAAGACAGAACACTTTTACTGCAATGATGAAGATTGCCCTGGAGATAGCGTAAGTTTTTTTCAGAGGATCGTGATAAAAACCGCATAAAAAACAAGGAGAAGATATACAATGGAAAACAGATACCCTAGAGTTGAGATCAATCTGGCCCATTTGCAGCACAATGTATCAAAAGTGGTAGAAAAGTGCGGAAGCTTTGGGATACAGGTAGCCGGAGTCATCAAAGGCGCCACGGGGATACCGGAGGTTGCCCGCGCTTTCGACAAAGGGGGCGCTGCATTCATCGCCTCGTCAAGGCTTGAACAGCTTGAAGATGCCATCAATGCCGGTATAGAAAAGCCTATGATGCTTATCCGGATACCTATGCTCAGCGAGGTGAAAGATGTCATAAGGCTGGCCGACATAAGCCTCAACAGCGAATTTGAAGTCATCAAAGCCCTCAATGATGAAGCCAGAGCTCAGGGTAAACTCCACAAGGTGATCCTTATGGCCGATCTGGGCGATCTCAGAGAAGGATTCTGGGACAAAGACGAGATGATCAAAGTGGCCGAGTACATCGAAAACAAGATGATAAACATACAGCTTGTGGGCATCGGGACCAATGTGGGATGCTACGGGTCGATTTCACCGACTGTCGAGAAACTTGAGGAACTGGTGGAGCTTGCCGAAAAGATAGAAGAAAGGCTTGGCCGCCAGCTGGAATATATCTCCGGAGGAGCCACCAGCAGTCTCATGAGAGTATGGGACAAAAATATACCTAAACGCATAAACATGCTCAGGGTCGGCGAAGGTATACTGCTTGCAAGAGATCTTGATGTATTTTACGGTTATGATATGTCCGATCTTTATCAGGACATATTCAGGCTCAAGGCAGAGGTGATCGAGGTCAAGGATAAACCGTCCTATCCGGTAGGGACCATTGCCATAGATGCGTTTGGACATACTCCGACTTATGTTGACCGCGGTATACGGCGCCGTGCGCTGCTGGCCATGGGAAAAGTCGATTACGGCGATCCCGCCGAACTCCTGCCCATGGACAAGGGCATAGAGGTCCTCGGAGCTTCCAGCGACCACACTATAATAGATGTGGAGGATGCCGAAAGGGATTACAAGGTTGGAGATATAATGACATTTGACATATGTTATGCTACGGTTGTCTATCTGACCAACTGCCGCAATGTACATATAGCATTTGTCTGAAAACAGTTAAAATAAAGGTAAAATGAAAAACTAACTTCCAGAAGAAAAAGTAAGTTCCAGATGAAAGATAA
>UQOC01000082.1 GCA_900542565.1 uncultured Eubacteriales bacterium
CCATCCATGCAGCCATACACCCGCCTGCCGCCTGCCGCCCGCCGGACTGTAAAAAATCGATTTTTTCAGGCAAAAATTCAGAAATTCTTCCATTTTTCTGAATTTTTGTCTGTTTTTTTGCTATTTTTACAGTTTGCCCCGGAAAATTTTCATGTTTTTACATATACTGAAAATTCGCTGACAAAATCAGCAAAAAATCGTATTATTGTCAGCAAGGGCCCGGTTCAACAGTTCACCCTGAACCCGACACGGCTCAGCCATTGACGGATTGACAAAACAGACAAAAAAACAAGGGATCTGTCAAAAAATCCCGCAGTTTTTTTGACAGATCCCATCAAAATCGTATGTTTTGTCAATCCGGCCTCTAAAATATGCCATTTCGGCCTTAAAATCTCTGCTTTTCTTGACAGAAATCGCTTTTTCTGCAAAATCTGTCAATCCGCAGCACCCAGGGCCGCAGCGCTCCGAAGATTCCGCCCGCCCGCAGGCTGCGCATGTATAACCTACAGGCCCGCCTGCTCTTTCAGGGTCTGGGCCTTGTCGGTATGCTCCCAAGGCAGGTCGATGTCGGTCCTGCCGAAATGACCGTAAGCGGCTACCTGTCTGTAGATCGGCCTTCTCAGGTCAAGATCCCTGATGATGGCGGCAGGGCGCAGGTCGAAGTTCTTTTCTACCAGCTGGGCTACCTTGTCATCATCGATCTTTCCGGTGCCGAAAGTATCGATCATTATGGACACAGGTTCGGCAACGCCGATGGCGTAGGCCAGCTGCAGTTCGCACTTGTCGGCTATGCCAGCGGCAACGATGTTCTTGGCCACATATCTGGCGGCATAAGATGCGCTGCGGTCAACCTTTGTAGGGTCCTTTCCGGAGAATGCTCCGCCGCCATGACGGGCATATCCGCCGTAACTGTCTACGATTATCTTTCTGCCGGTCAAGCCGGAGTCGCCGTGAGGCCCGCCTATGACGAACCTGCCAGTCGGATTAACATAATATTTGGTCTCCTCGTCCAGCAGCTCGGCAGGGATTATAGGCCTGATCACATATTCGATCATGTCCTTTCTTATCTGCTCCTGGGTCACATCAGGATCGTGCTGGGTTGAAACGACAACGGTGTCTATCCTCTTTACCTTGTCGTCGTCATATTCTACGGTCACCTGAGTCTTGCCGTCCGGTCTCAGATAGCTGAGAGTGCCGTCCTTGCGGACTTCAGCAAGGCGTCTTGCCATCTTGTGGGCAAGGGCTATAGGCATAGGCATAAGCTCAGGCGTCTCATTGCAGGCATATCCGAACATCATGCCCTGGTCTCCTGCGCCTATGGTGTCGATCTGGTCGTCCATTATACCTTCTTTGTATTCGAGGGCCTTGTCAACTCCCATGGCTATGTCGCCGGACTGCTCGTCTATGGCCGAGAGCACGGCGCAGGTGTTGCCGTCAAAGCCGTAATCGCTGCTGTCGTAGCCTATGTCCAGGATGACTTTGCGCACCAGCTTAGGAATGTCAACATAGCAGTTTGTACTGATCTCTCCCATTACCATGGCATAGCCTGTGGTCGTGGTGGTTTCTGCCGCTACCCTGCCGTAAGGATCCTTTTCCATAATGGCATCCAGGATAGCATCCGATATCTGGTCGCAGACCTTGTCCGGATGGCCTTCTGTAACCGATTCTGATGTAAACAATTTTTTCATTTTTTCTCCTCCTGTCTTACAAACCCCTTTGAGGATGTCCTCAGCAATAAAAAAACTCTCTTGAGAAAGAGAGGTCTGAAATTCCGTATCATTCCTCATCTTTCAGAAATAGTATTCTGTAGGATTTAGCACCTTTCATGCATGATCTCTCACATGGCACATAGGTTGCCGGGCTTCGCAGGGCCTATTCCCTCAGCCGCTCTCAATAAGGATTTTTTTAAATTGTTTCCATATGTCATTATATATCTTTAACCGATATTGTCAAGGTACGGCAATAAATTATTTGTATTTTCCGACAAATAATATATAATACTTGTATAGTCATTTAAACGAGGTAACTATTTTGTCATATCAAGATATAAGGTCAAATTTCAGGCTCATCAGCGGCGGGCTGGCGGAAAAAGCCGGTGACAGCCGAAAAGAATTTATTTCCGCCTTTTTAACAGATACGAGACTTATGGGTGTGGTCGGGATGTATGTCCACTGGAAACTGCCTGACAATTCTCATCTTACGGACCTGCACCAGTTTTTTTATTTTGACGCCGAAGAAACCGGCTTTGATTCGTACAGGAGCGTTCTGGGCGACGGCGGCGGTGCAGAGCTGGAAGAAATACAGGACATTGAAAACTATCTTATGGGAGGTCTGGGAGGTACCAACATCAGCATTTCGGAAAAAGAAGCCAGATACATGCTCCAGAGTTATGTCGATCTTAACATGCGCAGCAATCTGCCTCTGCCGGAGGGAAGCGATGAGTGCGGGTTTATGCTCTCGCCTCGCATCCGGCTGACAGATACGGAAGAGTATGTGCTCATGTGCAAACAGTGTCCTTCCATAGATTCGCCCAACCAGATCATCAATTATTTCCTCATGCGTTGTTTCGGCCGTGACTTCGGCGCTGCAAAATTTCTTACAAAAGGCTATGTTCGTACTGATATTTTTCCAGGTCACAAAGCCGCCACTCTGCTGCGCAATGTCATAGAAGAATCAGAAGATTCGGTCAGCGGTTCCAACACTGATTACCATCCCACTGACGACGATAAAACCTTTGGAACATTCAATACTTTCAGATCATACATGTGTGAATCGCTGATCGAGTACAGCGGAAAATATTTCCTGCTGGTAACTCAGATCACATTGGATAAGCTTAAGGTCGTTAAATATGAAAAAATCTCGGAATTTCAAGTATCTCCGGCAGAGGCTTCCATGATGACATCCCGGCCGGAATTTATAACAGTTGTGGACATGGTCCCTTCAGCTCCACGCTTTGACAGGACCACCACAGCTCTTACATCAAAAGCGATGGTAACAGATTATGAAAACGGACAGCTTTATATGATCTTCCACCCCCACAACGACCATGTGAAGAATTCCTCCTATCTTCTTAACGACGATGTGCTGGGGGTCTATTATCTGTCTGACGACGATCAGCTCATACTGGCTTCATACAGTCTGGATGACATACGAAAGCTGGAACAGGATCTGGCCAACTCTCCCATGGCTTCTTTTGCCGTTCCCATATCCAAGTATGAATTCAAGGAGCCTGTGCTGTTTGATTTCATAAACAGCGCTTTCGATGATTTTGAAGATTTTGTCACTGCAATAGCAAGGCCGCCCGAAGAATAGGCGGCCTTTTTTCTGTCAACTTTCTGCAAATTCAAGTATGTTTTCATAAATATCTTGCCGGGACGCTTCGTTAAGTATCTCATGACGCAGTCCCGGATACAAGATCCCGGAAATATTTCTGTAACCAACCTGTCTCAGGAAGTCCTGGCTTTTATGCCAGTTTTTCTCTCCGGCGATCACCGGATCCTCTGCTCCGGCAAGGAACAGTATCGGCAGATCCGGATTTTTTACATTCCATCCCTTGGGGTCATACACCTGCTTCATCAGCAGAAAAAGGTTGCGAAATCCATTGAGCGTGAATACAAATCCGCACATGCGGTCTTTATCGTAATCTTTCACATTATCTGTATTGACTGACAGCCATGCGTTATCCGAGAGGGAACCGCTCAGGTTCTTGGTATAAGAGCCGAATGCCAGCTTCTGTATGGCCATGCTCCTGTGCCTGTCGCCTTTGACGGCCTTTTCTGCCCTGACCAGCGCAATGGCTGCGCCCACCAGCGGGTTTGCGCTTGGTGATCCGCATACGATCAGTTTATCTATCTCGTCATCATATTTTTTTATATATTTGCGCACCACAAGGGAACCCATGCTGTGTCCGAAAAGTGTCACCGGTTTTCCCGGAAATCTTTCTTTGGCAAGAAGCGTGACCTGATGAAGATCCTCTACGATGAACCCGGCAGTATCATCGTAAAAATATCCATAGTCATCCGGGCTCTTTACGCTGCCCCCATGCCCTCTGTGGTCATTTATGACCGCTGCATAACCGTTATCAGCCATGAACTCCATAAACGGGAAGTATCTTTCCTTATGCTCCGCCATCCCGTGGGATATCTGAAAGATTCCCTTTATCTCGCCATTGGCTGTTTCCGGTGAAAAAATCCCTATGCTCAAAGGCAGCCCGTCACATGCGGACCGCACGCTTAAAATTTCTTTTTTCATGCTGTGCCTCCTGCTTTCTGCCGTCATCACAAAAGCCTGTGCTTTAAGTTTGTCTATTTTATCACAGTTCCTGTGTTTTCTCAAGAGTTTCGGCACATGAGAGTTCTTTTTCTTTTTCGCTGATCCTGCGAGAGAAGCTGTAATTTTTGACCACATCTATGGCTGCCGACGAAATACATACTGTCAGCACCGAGCAGGCTATGCGTACCGGCGAGATATAGCTCAGCGAAAGGAAAAGGATCATCATGTCGGTTGAAAGATATGATGTTGCCAGTTTCCATCCGGTCACACGGGATATCGTCAGGGCCAGAGCATCGTCTCCTCCGCCGGAACCTCCCTGTCTCACTATAAGGCCCGTACCTATGCCCACAAACAATCCTCCTGCTATGGCTGCTGCAACCGGCATGGAAGAAAGATCAGGAAGCATCGGCGGCAGCAGTTCCCAGATCTCGTAAAATGCCGAAACGCTAAGCGTTGATATCATAGATATTACTATGAACTTTCCCCCGAAAAGCCTGAAAGCCATGGCATAGCAAATTATATCCAGCACCGGCGTTATAACGGCCGACGGTATCCCCAGCCAGTGCTCTATCAGCAGCATCAGGCCGATTATTCCTCCTTCGGTTATCTCAACCCGCTGATGTATATTGTGAACGCCAAATGTGCATATGGCCGCTCCCAGTATTATGCAAGCGATCTTTTTCCATGTCATTTCTGCGCGTACTTCTTTTAAACATGCGATCATCGTCTCTTTATTCATGATACATCTCCTTCTCTTTTAAGATGATAAACCCTGGTATCGTTCCAAGGTCAAGAGGAGATTTGTGTGATTTTTGTGAAACTGCAGATAAGAACCTCTATATAGATATGCTTTCTGTACATATGGGCGTCATGCTCATGCGAGAGTACAAATCTCCTCGCAAAGGGCAAATATCTATTTTACATCCATGGCTCTGTACTTGCCAAAACCGCTTTTAGAAAAGCAAAAACCCCGACAAGATCGGGGTTTGCTCGGACAACTTCTTTTTTGTTGCCCTCATATGGAAAATGGCTCTAATTGTGATACAAATGAACCCCCTTTGGGCGTCAGGGGGTTCACTTTGTGCAAAGGGGGTTCAGACCTGGCTTTGCTGCTTTTGCCTGCGGCCCAATATGCCTACCA
>UQOC01000083.1 GCA_900542565.1 uncultured Eubacteriales bacterium
GGCGGCGATGGCCCCGCCGATGGCAGCGGTGATATGGTCATAGCCGGGAGCCACATCTGTAACTATAGGCCCCAGTACATAGAAAGGCGCACCCATGCAGATGCTCTGCTGTATCTTCATATTGGCTGCCACCTGATCCAGTGACATGTGGCCCGGACCTTCTACCATAACCTGCACATCTTTTTCCCACGCTCTCTTGGTCAGCTCGCCAAGCCGTACCAGTTCCTCGATCTGGCAGACATCGCCTGCATCGGCAAGACAGCCGGGACGGCAGGCGTCTCCCAGTGAAATTGTCACATCATATTCCCGGCATATGTCGAGGATCTCATCATAATATTCATAAAACGGATTTTCCTCTCCGGTCATGGTCATCCAGGCAAAGACCAGCGATCCGCCTCTGGATACTATGTTCATCTTTCGCTTGTGCCTTTTGATCTGGTCGATAGTCTTTCTGGTGATGCCGCAGTGGAGGGTAACGAAGTCTACGCCGTCCTCAGCATGGAGTCTTATGACATCTATGAAATCTTTAGCTGTGAGGGTGGCCAGATCCCGCTGATAGTGGATGACGCTGTCATAGACAGGGACCGTGCCAATCATTGCAGGACATTCAGCCGTCAGTTTACGGCGGAAAGGCTGGGTATCCCCATGGGAAGAAAGATCCATGATGGCTTCGGCTCCCATGTCAACGGCGGCCATGACCTTTTTCATCTCTATGTCGTAATCCTTGCAGTCCCTTGAAACTCCCAGGTTGACATTGATCTTTGTCCTGAGCATGGAACCTATGCCGTTGGGATCCAGACACTTGTGGAGCTTGTTGGCGCAGATGGCGACCTGCCCTCTGGCAACAAGGTCGCGGATTTCTTCTTCGGTACGGTACTCTTTAGCCGCAACAGCTTTCATTTCCTCGGTGATGATGCCGGCCCTGGCGGCGGCCATCTGTGTGGTGAAATTTCTCATATATGTTTCCTTTCAGTGGTATTATGGTGCGGCAAGGCGGATATTCTCGCCTGCCGGAACTTTGGCTGATCTGTGGTATTGGCTTTTGGCTGAGTTCACGGTTCCTTTGCGAACCGGCTGTCAAGGTCAAAGGCATGATCCATGGGTCCTGAACCGCTTCCCAGATCGAGCATGGCAGAAAGAGCTCCGGAAATATAGTCCTTTGCCCGTATTACGGAGTCATCCAGTGAAAAACCTTTGGCAAGGTTGGCTGCGATGGCGCTGGAAAATGTGCAGCCTGTGCCATGGGTATTGGGATTATCTATGCGCTTGCCTCTGAACCAGCGGGGACCCTTTTCGTCATACAGAAGGTCGTTGGCGTCATTGACACTGTGGCCGCCTTTCAGGAGGACGGCACAGCCGTAGCGGTCATAGATGACGGCGGCAGCCTTTTCCATATCCTGTTCGCTGTGGATCTCCATATCAGCGAGGATCTGGCCTTCCGGTATGTTTGGAGTCGCCAGCTGAGCCATCGGGAGAAGTATCCCGGTGAGGGCGGAGATCGCCTCATCCTGTATGAGCTTGGCGCCGCTGGTGGAGACCATGACCGGGTCGGCCACGATATGAGGCGCTTTGTAATATTCAAGCCTTTCGGCGATGACTTCTATAAGGACAGATGAAGATACCATGCCGATCTTGACGGCGTCCGGATAGATATCCTCAAAGACTGCGTCGATCTGCAGACGGAGAAATTCCGGACTTACTTCTGAAATGCCTGTGACGCCGGTGGTATTCTGGGCGGTCAGGGCTGTGACGGCGCTCATGGCAAAAACGCCGTTCAATGTCATGGTCTTGATATCGGCCTGTATGCCGGCGCCACCGCTGGAATCGCTGCCGGCTATGGTGAGAGCAGTTTTCATACGGCGCCTCCTTTTACCCGGCCCATACGCAGTGACGGCCGGTTTTCTTTCGAAGAGATAAATTGAAAGAGTTTTCTCCTGTTTTCCGGTGAAAAGTCTGCCATGTAAAAGTCGCAGAGCTCCCTTAGCCGTTCATGCTCCTTCTCATAACTGTCATATACGCCAATGATGGTAAATCCGTCGTCTTTGGCTGTCAGAGCGGCATAGAGGGCATCTTCAAAGACTATGACCTGATCTTTGCCCAGCCCCATATATGCTGCGGCTTCCCGGTATATTTGGGGTTCATCCTTGCCGTGGGCAACAGAGGTGCAGGTGAATATTTCAGAAAAATACTGCCGGATGCCGCAGCGTTTCAGGGCAGCATCTACCAGATACTGGTCGGTCGCGGTAGCTATGCACATGGACATGCCCATTTCTGACATTTCCGACAGCAGCTTTTCCGTGCCTGATTTGAGTATGAGTTCATCTCTGTAATATCTTTCTATCATCTTGTTGACCCCGGCCATGATCTCATCGATGGACTGGGTTATGCCATAGGCTTTTCTGTAATGACAGGCAGCCTGATAAAGGCTCATTGCCTTGAAAGTTTCGTTTATGTCCTTGTCAGGTTCAAGGCCGATGGAACGGAGATAATTTTCTCCTACGGTATTCCATACGAACATGGAGTTGAGCAGAGTACCGTCGAGATCGAATATTGCACCTTTTATCATAGGAAAAGCACCTCCTTTGCTTTTTCTTTAAGTGCGGCTGCGGCAGCTGCAATGTCAGGGGCTCCGAAGATGGCGGAGATCACCGCCACCCCTGCCGCACCGCAGCCTTTCAGGGCTTCAATATTGTTTTCGTTTATGCCGCCGATGGCCACCGCCGGGATGGAAACGGATGAACAGATTTCTTTTAGCTGCCGGGTGGTTATCCGTACGGCGCTGCTTTTGGTAGGTGACGGGAATACTGCGCCTATACCAAGATAGTCAGCTCCTGCTTTTTCGGCGGCTGCGGCCTGCTCTGCTGTCTTGGCTGTGGCGCCTATGATAAAATCCCTGCCGGCAAGCCGGCGGACATCTTCAACAGGCATATCCCCGCTGCCCACATGGACACCATCGGCGCCGCTCTTTAATGCCACATTGAAATTGTCGTTTATTATGAGAGGAACATCATAGCGATGGCAAAGATCTCCTATGACAAGAGCTTCCTCTATGAATCTGTCTTCTGCCAGTTCTTTTTCTCTGAGCTGGATCATGGTCGCACCGCCCTTGAGAGCAGATTCTACCTGGCGGTACAGCGGCGTGTCTACGGCCCATTGCTGGTCGGTTATGGCATATAAGAGCAGCATATCTTTATTGAATTTCATTGGTTCTCTCCTGTTTGTCCTGAGGCACGGTCATATCTGTTTTCCGGACTGCCGCCCAAAGCGGCAGAAAGGGCGGATGGATCGGCGCAGGTCATGGCAGCGCTCATCACACATATGCCTGCTGCCCCTGCCTCCCGTACTGCTGCGGCGTTGGCAGGATCTATCCCGCCTATGGCGTAGACAGGTATGGAGACCCTGCTGCAGATCTGTTTCAGAAAATCTGTCCCTCTGCCGGGAACGCCTGCCTTGCAGTCTGTATTGAATATATGTCCCGCTGTTATGTAAGTACACCCCAGCGCCTCAGCTTCGGACGCTTCGGCCGCTGAATGGCATGAAGCACCCAGAACGGACAGCTTTTTCCGCTGCCGGTGATCCAGTTTGCGCAGGCCGTCCATGGAAAGGTGCAGGGCTGCCGCATGTAGCTTTTCGGCTGTATCGGCAAATGTATGGAGTATACAGAGCGTGCCTCTTGCTCGGCATATTTCCATTACCTTTGCTGCCAGGCGGGTGTATTCTTCGGGAGAAAGATCCTTTTCCCTCAGGATGACTGCCTTTGGACAAGACTGCGCCAGTCTTTCTATCCTGGTCAGGAAATCTTCCCGGCACAGTTTTCGGTTGGTTACAAAGATCACATCAGACATAGAGATAATCATTGAGGACCGGCTGGAGTCCTTCTTTTTCAATGTCCTCATACATGGTGCCAAGACTCCTTCCATCGTCTATCTCAAACTGTTCGTCACCCTGCTGGCCCTCCTGCTCCTTTCCGCTGTATTTGCTTTCGTGGTCGCCTATGCCGGTTGAAACACCTGCTGATACTTTTGTGGCGGCGATCCTGACGATGCCGTTCCTGAACCTGGCGCTTTCTCGGGAAGAAACGGTTATCCCCGCAAAAGGCATGAATATCCGGTAGGCGCATAGTATCTGGCAAAGCTGGGTCTCATGGACATCCAGCGGATTTATCTTATCGTTGTTCACTATGGGCCTCAGCCTTGGGCATGAAAGGGATATTTCGGCATGGGGATATTTTCTCTGGAGAAAATATGCGTGGAGCCCGGTGGCGAGGGCGTCCCTGCGAAAATCTGCAAGACCCAGCAGGGCGGAAAAAGCGACTCCTCTCATGCCGCCCATCAGTGCTCTTTCCTGGGCGTCAAATCTGTAAGGCCATACTCTCTTGTGGCCCAGCAGATGGAGAGTCTCATATTTATCCGGATCGTATGTTTCCTGGAATACGGTAACATAGTCGGCTCCGCATTGGTGGAGATAAGCGTATTCGTCAGTGTTGACAGGATATATTTCAAGACCTACCATGCGGAAATACTTTCTTGCCAGTTTGCAGGCTTCACCGATATATTCCACATCGCTTTCCTTGCGGCTTTCGCCTGTGAGGATAAGGATCTCTTCCATGCCGCTTTGTGCAATGACCTGCATTTCGTGTTCCACCTGTTCCATTGAAAGCTTCATGCGGCTGATGTGGTTGTAGCAGTTGAACCCGCAGTAGACGCAGTAGTTTTCGCAGTAATTGGCGATGTACAGCGGTGTGAACATATATACGGTGTTGCCGAAATGCTTGCCTGTCTCTTCTCTGGCTTTCTGAGCCATTTCTTCCAGAAAAGGTTCTGCGGCCGGGGACATGAGCGCTTTAAAATCCTCGATGCTGCAGTTTCTGTGGCTCAGGGCAGCCTTGACATCTGCTGCTGTGTACCTGTCATAGTCGTAGGTATCCACCTGGGACATGACCTTGTCACGGATATCTGAGCTGATGACTTCCATTCCCGGCAGATATTCCATGTGGCTTTTGCGGGATGAAGGGTCGGTCTCAAGACGGTGTTTTTTGGCCAATGCCTGGGGTGAAAGAAATTCTGAATCTACGAAAAACTGATTTTCCATTTGCAAACCTCCTTTAGTCTCTCAAAAACCCTGTCAGAGGGTCTGATGATGAAGCGCCTCTGGTCAGTACCCGGCCCAGACCGGAAAGATATGCCTTGCGGCCTGCTTCTATGGCCTGGCGGAAGGCTGCGGCCATCAGGGGCAGGTCGCCGGCGGTGGCAAGGGCCGTATTGGCCATGATGGCGGCAGCCCCCATCTCCATGGCTTCGCAGGC
>UQOC01000084.1 GCA_900542565.1 uncultured Eubacteriales bacterium
ATTCGGGCCAGTGTTATATGTCCGCCGTTATTGGGCGGCGCAGCGGCAACCGGGGCCAGTGCGCCCAGCCTTGCCGCCTGCCGTATGCCGGAAGACCGGGCGAAAAATACCCGCTCAGCCCCAAAGACATGTGCCTGATCGAGGAAATAGGCGTTCTGTGTGAGGCGGGAGTTGCATCTTTCAAAGTGGAGGGCAGGATGAAGTCACCCGAATATGTGGCTGTGGTGACATCTATCTATCGCAAATATATCGACCTGTGGCTCCGTGACGGCAGCTATGAGGTGTCGCCGGAGGATATGGGAGCCCTGAGACAGATATTCAACAGAGGAGGCTTCACGAAAGGCTATTTTTACGGCGATCCGGAAAAAGACCTGATGACGGCCGACTTTTCCAAGAACGCCGGTATATATGCCGGCAAAGTAGCGGCTTCCGGCAGAGGTCCGCTGGTAGAAATAGAGCCGCCTGCGAACGGGCCGGAAAAGGCGTGTGCCGGCTGGACCGGTTCCGGCTGAAGTGCCGGGCCAGCCTGCGCTGCTGGAAAAAGGCGACTACATAGAAATACGAGGAGACAAGCTGACCGGAGGTCTGGTCACTTATGCCGAAACCAAACAGATCGGCGCTGCATTACATAGGGGGACAAAAAATAACAGAGGTACAAAAAATATCCGCCAGATCATCGGAGACATTAAAGGCGGCGCTCAGGCGGGGGCGCCTGTGTACAGACTGGTTTCCGGACGGCAGATGGAGGCCGCCCGCAAGACATTTGAACATGTATCCATAGACGGGACAGGATCCAGACGGAAGGCTCCCATAGAAATGACGGCAACCGTTGAGACGGAAGGCGAGCTTTCACTGGAAGTGAGGCCGGCCGACTATGTCCGGGAACAGGGGGATGCAGCCGGGACAGACTCGGAGCAGAGCGCCGCAGACAGCAGTTCGTCATATGGCTCATCGGACCGCCTGACAGTAAAAGTTTTCAGCGATATGATCCCGAAAAAAGCCGCAAATGGCCGCAGCTGCGTCCAGACTGCCGAAAAACAGCTGAAAAAGACGGGAAACACACCGTTTGAAGTAGTCGCATTTGAGATCATCGAACCGGAGCCTGCTTTTGTTCCCGTGGCGGCTTTCAACGCTATGCGGAGAGAAGCCCTTGGCCGGCTGGAAGAACTGATGATCCAAAGTTATAAACGGAAACCGAGGCCGGTTGAGGAACATGGGCGTACTGATGATAAAGATGGCGGTGGTGAGAACGAGCAGACACTGGAGCTTTGGTTCTATAACTTAGACGAGATGAAAGAAAAGATCGTGAGCCGGGCTGGCATGGTGCATGCGGACGGAAACGCTGCGGCGCTGGTGCCGCTCCAGGATTATGAAGAAGCCCGTAATTTTGCGCAGGATTATGGCTTGCGGCTCATACCATATCTGAGCCCGGTGATAAAGGGCCCGGCCCGCCGCTGGCTGGATGACAATATTGAAAGGCTGACAGCCCAGCTCAAGGCGGACGGCTGCGGTATTTATGTGGGGAATATAGGGCAGATAGATATGTTTGCTTCAAGAGGCGTGAGAGTTTACGCTGACAGCGGGATAAATGTGACCAACAGCCAGACGGCCGCTGCCTGCCGCAGCCTGGGAGCCTGCGGCTCTGCCCCTTCCTTGGAACATGTCTCCGCAGAGGACGGCGCCTTTCCGCTGATGATGACCGAGCACAGGTTCGACAACAGCGTGATCGTAGACCGGAAAGGCCAGGCATACAGGCTGGACTTTGACGAGTTCACTCACAAAACGATGGTCAGAGCCGTGAGGAAAAATGAGGTGAGACTGGATAAGGCGGTGAGAAAGAGGAGGGTGTATTTGTAGGGGGATGTGAAAGCCCACTGTCCCAAAAGACGGACAGTGAGCTTTTTATAATGTAGTAAAAGTTAGTCTTTGAGGAGGAAAAGAAAATGATAGAAAATATGCTAGAAGATTATTTCGCAATCAAAAATAATGTAGAAAAGGAATATTCAAAAATACGGGAAGAAAGCAAGTTTGAAAGAATAAGCAGTAAAATTTTCTATTGTGTTATTATAGCTTCGGGCTTTGGGATGATTGTTTGCCAGTTGATAGGATATGAAATTGGGATGTGGGTTGGTCTTGCAATAGCAGAATTAAGCGCAATATGCTTGGGCATAGGGGAAAAGTGCGAAACAAAAAAATGGAAAAAAGAGGCGGTCGAAAAAGAAAAAAATATCGGACGGGAGTTAATGAAGATTTTAAGGAAACATTATGAGATTTTTAATGAGGATCAGGTAATGCTACTCATTAAAATGATAGATGACAGCATCAATATGAAGAGTAAAGCAGCTCGCTTATTAAAAATACTATCCGGCATGGGTACTTTGGCGATAGCAGTTGTGGGCGGTTTTATACATATATCGTCTTTGGAGGAATTAGCTACTATTTTGGGACTTATTATTTCTATGGCACTATTGATCGTAGGTATTTGGATCATTATCGATAATATCATACTATCTAATACCACGAAAGAAAAAAAGAAAGAGCTGAAACATTGCCTTAATACCATATTGCTGTGACATATGTGCGATGTAAGGACAGTCTGAAACGGTTAGTTCGGCCAAATTTACTAGAAGAAAATTGACACACAAAGCGTTTCGTAGTACAATGCACTACAAAAGATTAGGCGAATTTATGAGTTTTTCCATAAGATTGACAGCTGAAGAGAAAGCCCTCGCTGAAAGCTATGTGAAACTGCATTCCATGTCCCTTGAAGAAGCGTTCAAAACAGCCTTATTTAAAAAATAGAGGACGAATACGATATAGCTGTTACAGACGAAGCATATGATGAGTATATTAAAGACAGAAGAAAAAGTAGGCCAATTTCCGAACTATGGAAGTAATTGGATATATAATTTACCATGTTGAGACTACTGCCAGATTTGACAGGGAGTTTATAAAACTTGACAGGTATACGCAGCGCATTTGAGGAGAGTGGATCAAAAAAACCTGGAAGGCTGTTCTGATCCAGGGCAGCATGGGAAAGGATTAAAGGCTAACAGCGACGGACAGGGGAGATGCAGAATAGGCGATTATCGCATCATTTGTGAGATACAGGATGAGGAACTGATAATCCTTGCCTTGACTGTCGGACACAGAAAAAGATAATGGAGGCTAGACCATGGAAGACAATGGCATAAAGAAGGAGCTTCTTGTCCAGATACGGACGATAGCAGCACAAAACGGAGTGAAAAAAGTGATCTTGTTTGGATCAAGAGCAAGAGGAGATCATAACAGAACCAGCGACATAGACCTGGCTGTTTCAGGCGGCAATGCTGCCGGATTTGCCGCTGATATAGAGGAAGAAACCGCTACCCTTCTGGAATATGACATAGTTGATCTTGCTAAACCTGTAAACAAGGAACTGATAGAATCGATCAAAAAGGAGGGAAAAGTATTGTATGAAAAAATATGATAACTTTTGTGCAGCTCTTGAAAACTTAAAAGAGCTATATAACTACAACGAGCCATATGATACGGTTATACTAACCGGTTTGGTCGGACTGTATGAAATATGCTTTGAACAGTCGTGGAAAATGATGAAAGAAATTTTAGCTTCTCATGGATATGAGGCGTCAGCTACCGGTTCTCCAAAGACTATTCTGAAAACAGCTTTCAAGGCAGGAATGATAGACGATGAAAACCTTTGGCTGGAAGCCCTGGAAGCCAGGAACAATGTGTCGCATGCGTATAATCGCGACATAGCTAATTATATAGTGAAACAAGCTAAAGATAAGTTTTACAACATGTTCAAGAAATTGAAAGACGAATCCGAAAAGTGGATGCTGTAAGATTGAAGGAAAAGTGATCAATAAAGAGCCAAGTCGTCCTCAAACGAGGCGTGAGTAGAAATTATTAGTTTGATTGTTATGTATCGAATTCCCCGTGATCTTTACGGGCACAGAGGCCATCTTGTCTATAGGATAAGATGGCTTTTGCTTAACAACAAAAATAATAAAGAAAAATACTTGCATTCGGTTCACATATATGCTATATTCAAATCAGAAACGATGGAAAACTTTTCCTCACTGTCCGTTTTTTGGCACAGTGTCCCGTGTATAATGGCTAATAGAAAAAGAAGTTACCCAAATAAAGAGCAGTGCATTTGCTCAGGAGGCCATTTATGACAACTATATACAAAGCTCATCTCAATGAAAGTACAGGTCAGATTCAGACTGTAAAAGAGCACAGCGAAGGTACAGCAAGACTTTGCGAGGAATTTGCAGTACAGCCGTTCAAACCGATAGCAGCTGCCATGGGCATGATCCACGATGTTGGAAAATTTCAGTCAGTTTTTCAGCGACGCATAAACAACGAAAACATTAAAGTAGAACACTCTACCTGTGGGGCCATTGTTTCCGCAAAAGAATACGGACCTCCGTCCAGCTATATAATGGAATATTGCATTTCGGGACACCACTCCGGGCTGCCGGACAGCGGTGACAAAAACGATGATCCGGGCCGCGTGCCGTCGACCATGCACAGCCGCATGAAAAGACAGTTTGAAGATTTCAGCGCCTATAAAAGCGAGTTGGATCTGGTGAAACAGGACGAAAAACAGATGAAAGAACTGGAAGATTTTCTTGCCGCTGATTGTAAAACAAATGCGCAGCTCATTGATAAGTTCGCTTTCATCACCAGATATTGCTTTTCATGCCTGGTGGATGCCGATTCCATAGATACAGGCAGATTCTGCGGCACGCTGAATGAAGACAGGCCCACTGCGGATTTCAGAAGATGTCTTGATAAAGTCAACGAGCGGCTTGATTCCTTTGTGTGCAGGACCCAGCTCCAAAAGACGAGGAAACTTCTCCAACAGCAGGTTTTTGACAAGGCTGACAAAGACGCTGAGATCTATCTTATGAACATGCCAACCGGCAGCGGCAAGACCCTTTGCAGCGTCAAATTTGCTCTGGAAAGAGCCTTGAGAAAAAACAAAAAGCGTATAATCTATGTGATCCCATACAATTCGATTATCGACCAGACAGCCGGCGAGTTTGAAAAGCTGTTTGGACAAGACGCCCAGATATTGAGGCACCAGTCCTCTTTTTCTTACGAGGATGTAGATGACGAGGACGAAAACTACAGGACAGCCATGAAAACTGCCGCGGAAAACTGGGATGCGCCTTTCATCATAACTACGGCAGTACAATTCTTTGAATCACTCCATTCTAATAAACGGGGAAAACTCCGCAAGG
>UQOC01000085.1 GCA_900542565.1 uncultured Eubacteriales bacterium
CCGCCGGCGTCCGGTGATCCGGCCGCCATCCCAGACAATCAGCCCCTCGTGCGTCCTTCCTTCCATACCCATGGCCGCCCCCAAGCTACCTAAGAAAAGAGGCCGGGAACATTTCCCGGCCTGTTGGCTTACTTTCGGTCTCTCATACTTACCAGCTTTCTGACCATATCATTGAGATGATAGATGCGCTTTGAAACAATGTATGTATTTTCTTCTCTGTACATAAATATCTCATTGAGAGTGGACAGCAGACTATCGCAGATCTCAGTTACTTCTGCTGCTATGTCGCGTTCCTCCCGACCATCTGCTTCTTCCACATCCTCTATATCATAACTGTAATCTATCCCGAAAAGTTCCGTGACCTTTTCTGCCAGCCGGTTCTTTACATCGTTTGCATGAAGCTCGCAGACCATGGGATTCTTTTTCAGAGCTTCCGGCAGGTTCTTCGCCTCTGCTTTGAGCTGATCGAAAAAAGCATTCATTTCTTTAAACCTGTCCTCAAATTCCTCGCCAGTCATGGACAGGGCGCTTCTGTACAATTTGATCTGGGCCAGAGCACTTAATACTATATCCCTCAGTTTAAGTTCTGAAGATTCTTCAAGTATCTTTCTGCCTTCCGTCCTCATATCCGAAGCAACCGCATCTTTTAGCGCATCTATTCCCTCGCCTGTCCTGGCGCTCACCGGAAACAGCCTTACATTGTCAAGGCCTGTAAGGGCCGGCAGGATTTCCCGGCAGTATGCAAGATAAGCCTCAAGATCATCCTTGCTTATCATGTCCGTCTTGTTTACGGCAAAATAGAACTTGGATGCATATTCTTTAGCTTTCAGCAAGAAGTCGGTCTCTATGCGGTTCAGCGGGCTATCCACGGAAAATGTGAATATGACCGCATCACTTTCAGTAACAAAAGAATATGCTTCTTTAGTATTCTTTTCGTGAAGGGATCCTACGCCCGGCGTGTCCACCAGAGTCAGATTATCCTCCAAAAACGGAGATGGACAAGTCACTTCCACCCTGGAAACTTTAAGGTGGTTGTCCCTGTTCTCCTGCTCGTTTACATAGGCAGAAAGTTCTTCAAAGGGGGTGTCCTTTACCATCCCGTTGGCAAAATGTACATATGCTCTTGGTTCTTCACCATAGTCTATCATGGTCACCACAGCCGTTACAGGCACGATACCAACAGGCATGATCTCCCGCTGGAGTATCCTGTTTATCACGGCGCTTTTGCCCCGCTTGAACTGACCTATGACCGAGACAGTCATATGGCTGTCCTCAAGTCTTTCCCGCAGGCTTCTGGTCCTTGCCAGTTCTTTTGCAGTTATCTCATACTCGCCGAACATTTTTTCGGCTTCTTTCACTCTCTGATATATCGTTTTTTCCATCTTGATTACCATTTATTCATAAAATTTGCACACGGCGCAAGCCGGATTTGACCTTCTCTGTTCATCATCACAGAAAATAGGGAAAAGCAGCAGATTAGGCGGTATCTTATCACCGTTAAGGGATTTGAGCGCCGCAATCTGGCACAAAGTCCCCGCAAATTCCGTATGTTTTCCCTCTCTTGCGCCTCTCATGGCCGCTCTGTATATAGGCGCCATGTCTCTGTCTCTCACATCCACACCTTCCGGAGCGTCGAAGAATTCTTCAAATACAGGCAGTTCCACCGGATTGTACAGCGGGCAGAAAAGCATGCAGGCGTTGCACTTGCTGCACCCGTTTTCGTTCACCACAGGCCTGCTGTTACCGTCTCCATCTTTTTCCATTTTGACACATCTGTACTTGCATGCTACCACGCAGGCGCCGCATCCGTTACAATCTTCTACTCTGTCTATAAGCTGCATTTTTCTCACCTCTACATGTTCTTTGTTATCTCGTTAAGATATTTTTCGATAGGTATGCCTTTATATTTATCGGCATTTTCAGTATTCTGCAGGATCAGCTCCCTGACCGTATCCATGGCGTATCTTGTAGCCCTCTGCAGACTGTTGCCTTTCAGCAGACTTCCAACAAGCAATGCGGAGAATATATCTCCCGTTCCCGGAAAATGCACCGGAACATAATCAAACGGTATGCTGAAATATGTTTCTTCCCCATCATCATAACCATACACACATGTCTGCCCTTCCACGGAAATGCTGGTGATCACAATGGACTTTGATCCCATCTTTCTTAAAGAATCCACCAGTTCTTCAGCCTGGGCCCTGGTCACATCATCCTTATCTATATATTTATCAGCCAGGAAAGCCGCTTCTGTATAATTTGGCATTATCACATCGGCCACAGAGCAGATGTTCCTCATATATTTGATGGTGTTTTCGGAAATACCGTTATACAGAGTCCCGTCATCTCCCATGACCGGATCGACATATATGCTGACCCCATTCTTTCTCTGTTCCTGACAATATTCAGCAACAAGCCTTACCTGCTCTTCTGACACGATCATACCTGTACAAATGGCGTCAAAGGAAAAACCAAGTTCTTTCCATACCTTGAGGGTCTCCCTCATGTATCCGGTAGTCTCAAGCATGTGAAAAAGCCCATAGTCCAGTGTATTTGACACCAGGGCAGTGGGGAGGTTATATAAGTTATATCCCATATGAGACATTATCGGTATCATTGCAGAAAGAGATATCTTGCCATATCCTGCCAGATCTTCTATAAGCAGGATCTTCGGCGAATCCTCTTTCATATGTACTATCTTTTTTGCTTTCATATGTGCATATGCTCCTCTTGTATATTCGATATCATATTATTATATCAAAATAATGACGGTTATGAAAGAGGGAAAACGACATACAGACTAAGTTTGTGTAGCAATCAGACATACGGTACGGCGGTTCCACCCACGCATCACTATGATTGATACCCATGGAGACTGACTCCACCTGAAATACTCCAAAAACCCCGGTCAGGGGGAACCTCTCCACCTATACAATGTACTTTTTCAAATTTAGGGGGAGTTTAAATTAAAACATCCAGGTATTTTGACAATTTCACTTGTCAAAACACCCGGATATCTCTGTATCTTTGCAAATTATCTCCCCCCCTTGATCTCAAAATGATATCCGATCAGGGGGAACAGTACCCCCTGAAAGCTGCTTTTTTACGATTTGGGGTGGATTTTTCATCAAACAGATGAGCGTCCATCATTTCCCTTATCTGTCAATCATATGACTTTTGCGCTGTACCGTTGTGATATGAGATATGCTGCATTAAAGATCTAATGCAGCATATCCTGTGCTATTTATTTATTATGCCTTTCTCTTCTGAAAACTACTATACCAGATGATGCAAAACCTAAAACAGCTATCCATGCCAGCAGCATGAAGTCGTCCCCTGTCTTAGGCATCGATGTATCATCTTTTTTATCATTTTCAGGATCAGTTGCGTTGTTTTGCGTACCATTTGTGGACTGATCGTTATCATCTGGCTGACCTGGATCATCTATCTGATCATCGTTTCCGTTTGTCAGTTCCTCATATGCTTTTTCTGCTGCTTCAAGGTCTGACAGTTTGGTAACGAGAGCTTTCTGATCCCCAGTCAATGCTTCATAAGCGGTCCTCGCCTCGTCTATGGCTGCCTTGCTGTTAAGGGTCACCTCTCCGATCGCGGTTATTTTTTCGTCAACCGCTCCGGCAGCAGCCTGATCGGCGGCCAGCTTTTCTTCTTCTGCGAGCTGATCATCAGTCTTAACCTTATCCATCTCAGCTTTTACAGATATTACAGCCTCGTTCACCGCTTCTTCGCTTTCAGCAGAACCAATTGCAGCTTCTGCAGCTTCTATCAATGCCGTTAATTCTTCCTGCTGGGCTTGACGATAATCTGCCATATCTTTATAAGAATTGATTTCGGATACTGCTTCCTCTTTTACCTTACCAAGGTACAGCTCCTGATATTCTTCTTCCGCTGCTTCGAGGTCAGTCAGTTTAGTTACCAGTGCCTTCTGGTCCACAGTCAATGCTTCATAAGCTGTCCTCGCCTCGTCTATGGCTGCCTTGCTGTCGAGGGTCACTTCTCCGATCGCAGTTATCTTTTCGTCAACTGCTCCGGCAGCGGCTTTGTCGGCGGCTTCTTTATCGGCTGCCTCTTTTAGCTCCTGATATTTTGCTTCTGCCGCTTCAAGGTCTGACAGTTTAGTTACCAGTGCCTTCTGGTCATCTGTCAGAGAATCATAAGCAGCTCTGGCAATATCTATATCAGCTTTGCTGTCAAGGGTCACCTCTCCGATCGCAGTTATGAGAGCATCCACTTCTGCAGCTTTATCCCCTATGGTTACTTCGCATTTTGCAGTTATGCTGGCGCCATCGTCAGATATGGCCGTGATAGTCACATTGCCGGCCTTGAGCGGAGTCACCTTTCCGTTTTCGTCTACAGTGGCTATCTCATCATCGGAAGAATACCATTTTACTGTCTGGACGGTAGCGTCCGAAGGAGTCACGGTAACATCCAGGTCAAGAGTCTCAGTCACATCTATAGAAGCCGTTGTCTGGCTCATCTCTATTCCCGTAACCTTTACAGGCACCAGAAGAGTCAGATTGTAGCTGGTCGTAACCTGGCCGTCTTCGGAAGTAACATCTATACGGATCTTGGCTGTTTTTTCGTCATCTAGCTTGTAAACATTCCACCTGTCATGGCCGTCAGTAACTGGTGTTCCGCTGCTGGTATTAATCTTTTCCACATTCTCTACTCCCGTCACCTCGATAGTAGAATTCTCATCGGTGGCTTTGAGCCATACCCTCCAAAAACTGGTGGAGGTAGCGGAGGTATCAGCAGAATAATCCGTTACTGCCGAAGCAAATTCCGGAGTCAGAGTCACGAAGCTGCTGAAACTGTTAGATGTACCTACTTTCATGCTGTCAAGAGTAGATATGGCTTTCAGCATGGAAATGTTCAGAGTGTATGTCCTGCTGTATCCATCCTTTGACACTACGACAGTTACCGTCGTATCACCCTGTTCCAAAGTGACCGGAACGCCGCCTTCTTTGTAATCCACACCGTTTACGGTAGCGGTCATTCCCTCATTCATGTCAAGGGTTATATTGGCAGCTTCCATGGTGGCAGGCACCTTGAGGATATAGTCAGTTACTGTGGAAGCAAAATTG
>UQOC01000086.1 GCA_900542565.1 uncultured Eubacteriales bacterium
TTATCTTTCATCCTGAACTTACTTTTTCTTCTGGAAGTTAGTTTTTCATTTTACCCTCCTTTGAGACTTGCCTTCTCCTTTAAGATCAGACCCGCCCGGATCTTCTCCTTTTATTTTTTCCTCTGTGGTGTTCCTTTTTCCTGCTGCTTCCGATCATACTGAATAGTCCGATAAATTTATACACATATCTGAACACCGCTTCTGTAGCGATGAGGAATACCACCAGAAGCATCGCTGCCTGAGTGGAAATGCTGTTGATGCCGAACATTTCCGGCATAAAGAACACACAGTATCCCATACCGGCCACACATACCGTTATCAGAGCTATATGCAGGCCGTTGGTCGGCTTTGCGACTTTGCCCAGTATCATAAAGCCTACAAGGGCTACCAGCATGGTGCTGGAGGTGGATATGCACTCGCTTTCTATTTCAAAGACTTCGCCGAACACTACCAGAGAGCTGACGCTTATAAAAGTAGTCAGACCGGCAGGCGCCGCCGTCTTGAACACATTGCCCAGGAATGTCCCCTTGATCTTGTTTTTGTTTGGTTCAAGGGATATCACAAAGGACGGCACTCCTATGGTAAACATGCTTATCAGTGTTATCTGTGACGGAGTCAACGGGTAAGACAGGACATTTACCACTGAGAACACCGCCAGCAGCAGCGAAAATATATTCTTTGTCAAATATAGTATGGCCGCTTTTTCAATATTGTTTACGACCCGCCGTCCTTCGGCTACTACTGACGGCATCTTGGAAAAGTCCGAATCCATCAGCACCAGCTGGGCTGCATTGGAAGCAGCTTCGCTTCCTGACGCCATGGCAACCGAGCAGTCAGCGTCCCTGAGAGCCAGTATGTCGTTGACTCCGTCTCCTGTCATACCTACGGTCTTTCCGTGGCGCTTGAGGGCTTTGACGAACATCCTCTTTTGCTCAGGAGTTACACGGCCGAATACCGTATACTGGTCCACAGCTTCGTAAATGGCCCTTTCGTTTACCAGCTGGCGGGCATCTACATATCGCTCGGCCCCTTCTATGCCTGCTTCAAGGGCCACATTGGAAACTGTGACAGGATTGTCTCCCGATATCACCTTTATATCAACACCATTTTTGGCGAAAAACTGAAAAGTTTCCTTGGCAGAACTTCTGATAGGGTTGGTCAGGAAAACCAGGGCCAGCAGGTGAGCGTGGGTAGCAAGAGGCTGCCCCTGTGGCACTTCCCCTATCTGAGCAAAGGCCAGGACCCTGTATCCCTGTTCACTCATTTCATTGATGTGACCTGAATACCGATCAAAGCTTTCCCGCAGCACGAACTCCGGAGCGCCGAGGACAAAGTTGCTGTTGCCGTAACTGACGCCGCAGTATTTGTATTTTGACGAGAACGGGCATACCAGTTCTGCAGGCCTGCCGCTCCTGTCAGTAAAGTAGCCCTGCATGGCCGCCATGGTTATATTGTCTTTGTTCTGCTGCTGTACCAGGTCGCCTATGAGCCGCAGTATCTGGTCTTCATCATGGCTTTCGTCTATGATCTGATAGCTGTCGACCTTCATCTCGTTTTCTGTTATGGTACCGGTCTTGTCCACGCAGAGTACATCTACTCTTGCAAGAGTTTCTATGCACTTCATGTTCTGGACCAGCACATCCCGGCGGGCAAGGCGCATGGCGCTGACCACCATGGCGATGCTGGCGGTCATATAGAGTCCCTCAGGTATCATCCCAAGGACAGCGGCTACCATGGAGATAACGCTGCTGCGGAAACCGCCTTCCAGCACGAACCATTCCTGTATGAGCAGTATGGCACCAACGGGGATTATGATCATCCCGATGATCTTGACCATCTTGTCGAGAGATTTTATCATCTCTGATTCTTCGGTCTTTTTATCTTTTGTGGCTTCCAAAGTCAGCTTGGAAATATATGAGCTTCTCCCTACTGCCGTAAGCCTTGCCATGCATTCGCCTGATACTACAAAACTACCCGAAAGCAGTTTCATGCCCTGTGTTTTAGATATCTCATCAGCTTCACCTGTTATCAGGGCTTCGTTGACCTGGACACTGCCGTCAAGGACCTCTGCGTCGGCCGGTATCTGGCTCCCGGCCCGCAGGATGATGACATCATCCAGCACCAGATCCTCCACGGCCACCTCTTTTTCCCGGCCGTCCCGGATCACATGGCACTTGGGCATCTTCATCAGCTTGAGCTTGTCCAGAGTCTGCTTGGACCTTATTTCCTGGGCTATGCCTATGGCCGTATTGGCCAGGACGATGAGCATAAATGTCAGGTCCTTGAAAGACCCCACTATGACCAGCAACACTCCAAGAACTGTGAAGATAAGGTTGAAATATGTAAATACATTTTCCTGTATGATCTGTTTGATGGTCCGTGTAGATGAACTGACCTGTTCGTTATCCAGCCCCTGTCTTATCCGCTCATCTACTTCTCTGCTGCTTAATCCCGGCATCCGTATGCTCCTTTTAAATTCCCTTTATGCTATGGTTTTCTGCTGGTTTTATCCTGTATGCGGAAAATGGCTGCTCCATGGCGGCCCAGCCATTATTGCCTGTTATTTTCTTACTACCAGGATACCTGTCTTGTGACCGTTAAGGTCATATTTTTCGTCGGCCTGGCCGTAATCAAGGCTGAGGGCAAGAGTCTCCTTCATGATGTAGCTCTTGTTCTTCTCAACAGCGTTCCTGACTTTATCGTCAGCGTCTATGGTTATGGCGATATTGTCCATCATCTCAAAGGCCTGCTGCTTACGGATCTGCTGTACCTTGGAGATCAGCTCTCTGGCCAGTCCCTCGTCAATGAGATCATCGTCGAGGGTAGTGTCCAGGATGGTGAACACATTGTTTTCCATGGCTACTGCAAAGCCTTCTTTGGCGCTGATTCTTACATCCACAAAGTCTCTGGTTATCTCAGTGGCCTCTCCGTCAATGTCCAGAGTGACCTTGCCGTCAGCTTCAAGAGCCTCTACTGTCCTGGCCGGGTCAGCCTTTGCAAGAGCGGCTCCGAAAGCCTTTATCTTTGAACCCAGCACCGGGCCGGCCGCCTTGAAGTTCGGCTTGAGGGCAAAGTCCATATATTTACCCAGGTCTTTTTCAAAGACTACTTTCTTGACATTGAGTTCTTCCAGAATGAGCGGAGTCAGGTCTGCGATGATCTCTTCGTACTTTCCGTCCACCAGAACTTCCGAAAGAGGCTGTCTTACCTTGATCCTCTCTTTTTCTCTGGTTCCGCGGCCCAGTGTCACCAGGGCTCTTACCAGATCCATCCTCTTTTCTGTATCCTTGTCCACCAGGCTCATGTCAGCCTTAGGGAAGTATGCGGTGTGTACCGTGTCTTCCCCGGTCAGGTTCACATACATTTCGTCGGAAATGAACGGAGCTATCGGAGCGATCAGCTTGGCTGTTCCCACCAGTATCTCGTAAGTTGTGGCGTAAACGCTCTTCTTGTCCTCGGTCAGTTCCTCGGCGTAGAATCTTCTCCTGGCCCTTCTGATGTACCAGTTGGAAAGATCCTCGTTGACAAAGTCGTTGATGGCCCTTACTGTCTTCATGTGGTCGTACTGATCCATGTACTCGGTCACATCAGCTATGAGCTGGTTGTATTTGCTCAGGATCCATCTGTCCAGCTCAGGCCTCTGGTCATAAGGGACTTTGAGGCTGGCAGGGTCTATCTGATCCTGATTGGAATACAGTACGAAGAAGTTATATACATTTCTCAGTGTTCCGAAGAATTTGCTCACCACATCTATGAGGCCGTCCTCGTCAAATCTGGTCGGCGTCCATGCCGGCGATACGCTGAGCAGGTACCATCTGGTGGCGTCGGCTCCGTATTTGTCGAACAGTTCAAAAGGCGAAACTGTATTGCCCCTGGACTTGGACATCTTCTTGCCCTCTTTGTCCAGGATCAGGTCGTTGACCACGTCCTCCAGGGCGGTCCTCCGGTTGGCCGCCAGGTTGTAGAGGGCCCCGTACTGGAGGCGGGCAAACAGCTCCTCCTCCGGGACCTGGCTCAGGGCCGGGTCCTGGGCCAGGGGCCGGAGCACATAGTCGCTGAGCCGCTCGTTCCGGGCCATGCCCAGGAGGTAGCACACCGTCACCGTCCGCTTCCGGTTCCCGTGGAGATACACCGTCCGCTCCATATAGTCCACACAGCCCTCAAATACCTTTTTCAGGTTTTCCCGGGAAAGAGGCTCCGGGAATCGGGGCTCCTTCCGGGGGTGGGGGGCGGAGCTTGTCCGCTCCGGCTCAAACAGGCCCATGGCGCTCCCTCCTCTCGCTGGGATAGTATGGGAAAAACCGTCCGGGCCTATTCTCCTTCCAGCCGGCTTTCTCAGGCGGGGATGCGCCGGCTCCCCTTCTCTGGGGGCTGCGCCCCTCTTTTTCCCCCGAATCCGGTTGTTTTGTGGAAGGTTCCTCCAAAAACATGTACAAATTGGCAGGAGTTTTTTCCGGAGGGAAAACAAGAATCGTCATTTTGACGCTTCCCCTCTGGCTAATTCCTGGTACAATATAGGAGTACCAATGAATCTGACGGCCCCGGCTGTCTAAGGAAAGGAACGTGTGTATCATGGCGTTGCGCAAGAAGGCTGCGGCCACCGCAGCCATAAAGGACGCCGCCCAGGAGGCGGAGAAGCCCGCCGCCAAGACCCGCAAGGCTCCTGCGAAGCGGACCCCCGCGGCCAAGAAGACCGCGGCTCCCCAGGTATCCCTGACCCTGCAGTACATGGGCAAGGAGCTCTCCCAGGAGGACATGGTGGCCGCCGTCAAGGCCCAGTGGACCGGCGAGGAGATCAAGACTCTGGCCCTGTATGTAAAGCCCGAGGACCAGGCCGTTTACTATGTGGTCAACGGCGAGGGCAGCGGCAAGGTGGATCTGTAAGCATCTTCCCCCTTCTCCCGGCACAAGCTCCGGACG
>UQOC01000087.1 GCA_900542565.1 uncultured Eubacteriales bacterium
TGAGTGATTTCAACACTCCCAGCGATTTCTTCCCTTTCTAACTGTCAAACTCCCGATTATCTTGACAAGAGTGGTATAATTAAAATCAGGCGGTTGACGCATTTTTAAATTCAACATCAGACAAGAGGTATCATATGAACAAGGAATCAAATGTAAAAAAAGTGATCGGGGTGATATCAGGCAAGGGTGGAGTAGGAAAGTCCTCTGTAACATCCATGCTTGCGGTAGCTACCCAAAGAATGGGATATAAGACGGCCATACTGGACGCCGATATAACAGGACCGTCCATACCGAAAGCTTTTGGCCTGGAACAAAAGGCCATGGGCAGCGATAAAGCCATATTGCCTGTTGTAAGCGATACGGGGATAAAGACGATTTCCATAAACTCCCTGCTGGAGGACAGCACTGATCCTGTAGTATGGAGGGGACCTATTCTTTCTGGAGTAGTGGAACAATTCTGGAACGATGTGGTCTGGGGCGATATAGATATAATGTTTGTGGATATGCCGCCGGGAACAGGCGATGTGGCGCTTACAGTATTCCAGTCACTGCCTGTGGACGGACTGGTGATCGTGACATCTCCCCAGGAGCTGGTAGCAATGATAGTGGAAAAAGCGGTCAAGATGGCAGATATGATGAAAATGCCGGTAGTAGGCATAGTAGAAAACATGTCTTATTTTCGCTGCCCTGACTGCGGCAAAGAGCACAAGATATTCGGAGAAAGCCACATCGACAGCATAGCTTCCAAACATGGGATAAAAGCTGTTGCCAAAATGGCCATGGATCCTGAGATCGCCAGAAACTGTGACAAAGGAATGGCCGAATGTCTGGATGTATCCGCCCTTGAGGCTGTGACGGAAGCATGCCTGAAAGCTGATAATCCGGACAAGCATGACGGACAGAAGCTTCCTGAAGGATGCAGCGGCAGCTGCGAAAGCTGCGGTATTGACGGATGTTCCAGCAGACAATAGATAAGCCTTACCTATAATTCACCAAAAACACACAATCGCAGCCATAATTGCAGTTAAAATGTATTAGAGTGAATATAAAAGGGGGAATCTTTTCCAATATGTTCGGCTATGTGCTTATAAACAAACCGGAGTTGAAGATCAGAGAATTTGAGGTTTATCAAAGTTACTACTGCGGGCTTTGCCACTGCCTTCAGGAAAGGTCAGGCGTTTTCGGCCGTATGACGCTCAATTACGATATAACATTTCTTACAATGCTGCTGAGCGACTTGTATGATCCGGAAACCGAGGCCAGATACAGCCGCTGCATGGTGCATCCTATACACAAGCATTGCAGCCGTAAAAACGAAGCGACCGAGTATTGCGCCGACATGTGCATACTACTTTCTTATTACAAGTGCATTGATGACTGGAAAGATGAGAAAAAACTGCTGAAACGGCTGCAGGCAAGGCTGCTTTCACGCAAGTACAGGCAGGTCAGAAAAAAGTATCCTCAAAAGGCAGAGTTTATAGACAGCAAGCTGAACATGCTTTCCATAGTAGAGAGCTCCAATATAACCCATATTGATAAGGCTGCCAGAGTATTCGGCGAGATAATGGGAGAAATCTTTGCATACAAAGATGATATGTGGAGAGACGATCTGTACAAGATAGGTTTTTATCTTGGCAAGTTCGTATACCTACTTGACGCATATGAAGATATAGAAAAAGATATAAAAAGCGGCGCGTACAATCCTTTTAAGGAGATTTACGGCAACAGCAATTTTGAAGAGCAGGTTCTCAAGCTGCTTCTGCTTATGATAGGAGAATGCACAGATGCTTTTGAGCGTCTGCCTCTTGTGGACAATGTGGAAATCCTGAGAAATATACTTTATTCCGGAGTATGGGTGAGGTTCGGCAAGACGAAAGCGGCCAACACATCCCAGAACAGGGAGCCAAACGAAAAAACTGATGAGGGAGAAATAGATGGATCCATATAAAGTGTTAGGTGTAAGCAGGGACGCCACCGATGAAGAAATCAAAAAAGCTTACAGAAAACTGAGCCGAAAATATCATCCGGACGCCAATGTTGGTAATCCCAACCAGGCTGCCTTTGAAGAAAAATTTAAAGAAGTGCAGCAGGCCTATAACCTGATAATGGATCAGCGCCAGGGAAAGACCCAGCCGGGAGGCGGCCCTCAGCAGCAGAGTGCTGAGGACTTTTGGGGGTTCGGCGGCTTCGGAGGTTTTGGAGGCTATGGCGCATACGGCAACCGGAGTACCCAGAATGAATCACAGGACGACAGGTATCTGAGGTCGGCCCTTAATTATATACAGAACGGATATTACAGAGAAGGTCTGAATGTGCTGGAACAGGTCAAAGACAGGAAAGGCCCGTGGTATTATTACAGTGCCATAGCCAACTACCGTGTGGGCAATAACGCTGTTGCCCTTGAACATGCCAAAGCTGCCTGTGCTTTTGAACCAAATAATTTCCAATATGCCAACCTTCTCAATCAGCTCCAGGGCGGCGGAGCCAGATATCAGCAGCGGAGCGCAGGGTATGGCGGCAACCCGTCAATGGGAGGAGGCAGCCATATAGGACAGATATGTGCCACCTGCCTGTGCCTGAACATGATGTGCGGCGGAGGATATTACTTTGGAATGCCGCTCATTTGCTGTCTGTAAGCGGGCCTGGCGGAGACACACAGGAGCTACACAGCAGACTTTTGGGCAGACGGATATTTATACTTGAAACGGACCGCAAGGTGTGATAATATGTTTTCATTAGTTTATCGCAGACCTTGCGGTTTTCTTTTACCGCAGGGGCCAAAACTATGATTCTCTGGAGAGTCTCGCAAAGAGCGCCGAAGGTGTACGTGCGGATTTCCGGCCGCAGGAGGCAGGACCGTGCAATCTCTCAGGCAAAAGGACAGAGCAGATAGTTTCTTATAATTATCCTGAATCTATATGTCCTCTCCGGAAAGTCGATCTATATCGGCTTTTTAATTTTTTGCGTGGTTAAAAACCCGCAGATATCTATTTTTCTTACGGAGGAGAAACATCATGGAACAATTTACTGCAATTCTGACCAAGATCGACAATGCGGTCTGGGGAGTGCCTCTTATCGTGCTCATAATGGGTACAGGCATATTGCTTACTGTAAGGCTCCGGGCAGTCCAGTTCAGAAAGCTGGGGAAAGCCCTGAAGTATATGGTCAAGAATGAAGACGACGGGATAGGTGAAGTCAGCAGCTTCGGCGCTTTGTGCACCGCTCTTGCTGCCACCATCGGAACGGGAAATATCGTAGGCGTGGCTACTGCCATGGTGCTGGGAGGACCGGGAGCATTGTTCTGGATGCTTTTGTCCGGGATCATCGGGCTGTCGACCAAACTGGTAGAAAGCACACTGTGTGTCAGGTATCGTGTCAAAAACCAAAAGGGGGAACCGGCAGGCGGTCCGATGTATGTACTGCAAAATGCATTCCCACAGAAAACGGCAGGCAGGATCCTCGCCATGCTGTTTGCAGCATTTGCTGTGCTGGCTTCCTTCGGCATGGGAAATATGACACAGGGAAATTCTATTGCGGAGGCACTTTCGGTGACGTTTCAGGTAAAACAGACAGTCACGGGAATTGTGTTAAGTCTGCTTACGATTCTGGTGATTCTGGGAGGGATAGGAACCATTGCGAAGGTGACGGAATATCTGGTGCCCTGTATGGCAGTGTTTTATCTGTTTGGAACGGGAA
>UQOC01000088.1 GCA_900542565.1 uncultured Eubacteriales bacterium
TGGTAGGCATATTGGGCCGCAGGCAAAAGCAGCAAAGCCAGGTCTGAACCCCCTTAGCGCAAAGTGAACCCCCTAACGCCAAAGGGGGTTCATTTGTATCACAATTAGAGCCATTTTCCATAATCAAAAGGAGACATCAAGAAGATGTCTCTTTTTATTTAACTGAAATTTAAGTTCATTTGAATCTTTCAATGCAATGAAAGAAGTGTTAGGATAAGATAAACTACAAATATTTTAGGAGGGAATCATGAAAACAAGGATAAGCGTGTTTCTGGCCTTCTTTCTGATGATCTTTTCCGTGGCGGTCCTTTCAGCATGCGGAAACGATATGGATGAACAGATGTACCCGGAGATAGAAGATGTTACTGTACCTGAAAACGCTGAAGAAGTATCTTACGATGGGTTTACCGGAAAGTATGATCCGGATAAATGGGTTTTCGGAACTCAGCTTAATATATTCACCCTTTATGACCGGGATGATTACGAAATGGCAAGCGACAGTATGGATAATGTGACTGTGGTAGTATCTTCCGACTACGAAGGACCTTTTACAGAGGAAGATATGAACAGCATAATGGATGCCGTTGTACAAGCAGGCGGTGAAGGTTTTGAGATCGTAAAAAGCGAGCTTAGGACATTTGCCGGGGAGACAGTCATCTACTATGAAAGCAAGACTACCATAAATGACGCCATGATCGATCTTTTGATACAGCAGGGATCAATTACTGAGGAACAGATAGAAGCCTTAGGCGGAAGGGAAGCTTTGATCGATATGGGCACTTCCGATCAGGTGGGGATTTATGCCATTATCGACGGTAAGGCCGTAGTTTTCACTGGAACATATACAGACGATCCGAACGGAGTGCTTGAAGCCATGAAAGTACTCATAAAAACCGGAAAAGTAAGCTGACGGGATATGACAAAAAAGCGGTGCCGCAAGGCCCGCTTTTTTCGTCGGATGGATCGATCATGCGATCATATCTATACCCTGCTGCAAGATCTCTTCGTTGATCGCACCGGTAGCCTGAGCAACCGCATATCCGTCTGCTCCTATGAAATAAGTTACCGGCAGGGAGTAGATGCCGTAGGTAGCTGCAGCGTCATGTCCTGTGTCGTAAAATACAGGAAAAGAATAACCCTGCTTGGCCATAAAATCGGATGCACTGTCCACAGTTTCCCGCGAGCCGTCCGTGACATTTATCATCATAAACTGGACCTTGTCGCCAAGTTCGAGATATTTTGCTTCAAAATCCGGCATTTCCATCTGGCATGGTCCGCACCAGCTTGCCCAGAAGTTCATTATCACAGGTTTGCCGGCAAAATCAGACAGGCGGACTTCATTGCCGTTTATGTCATAGACAGTGATGTCAGGAGCAAGGATCTTTTCGGTTTCACTTTCTTGTGATCCGTCTCCTGTGTCCTGTTCCTGGCCGGATATCCTGTCAGCAGAGATCAAAGGGCTGAGTTTGGTATAGAGAAGATATGAGCCTCCGAGCACAAGGGCAAAGACCAACAGGATCGTTATAAATGTTTTTTTGTTTTGCATGATAAACTCCCTTAACTTAACAGGCTGATGATCTTTCCGAGCGTTCCTGTTGCCATTAGCAGGCCGATCAGTATAAGCAGTCCTCCGCATACGGCGTTTATAACGCTGTAATGGCTTTTGATCCAGTTGAATGCGGATTTCAGGTAATCAATAAGCAGGGCGCTGAGGATAAAAGGCAGTCCAAGTCCCATGGAGTAAGTGAACAGCATCAGCGTACCCTGGAGGACATGGCCCTGTTGAGAGGCGAGGATCAGCGCCGAGCCCAGAAAAGCTCCCACGCAGGGCGTCCAGCCAACCGAAAAGATCACGCCGAACATCAAGGCAGAGAGAAAGCCCATGTTCTGCATATCCATGCGGCGGCGGCTGCCTTTGAATATATTTAATCTGAATATCCCCAGGTAGTTGAGGCCAAAGCAGATCACGATAAGACCAGAGACGATATTTACGGCGGTCCGGTATTTCAGCAGGAAACTTCCGGCAGTTCCGGCCAGCGCTCCGAGGGCGACGAAAACGATGGTAAAGCCGGCAACAAAGCCCAGTGCGCCTGTCAGCGATCTTTTGATATTTCTCTCTCCACCGCCGGCAAAGTAGGAAATATATATGGGCAGCATGGGCAGGAGACATGGAGAGATAAAAGTGATCACCCCTTCAAGAAAAGAAATAAGATATTGCATGTTCACCTCTTTTAGTTTGCAAGTCAAGTATGGGTATATGCCATATGCCGGTTTTCAGCGTTCCGGCCAGCGGCAGGTCAGTTGCCGGAAGCAAGATAACCTTGGGCTTCGTGGACTGCCGCTGCGCCGTCGGCCATTGCCGTTACCACCTGACGGAGAGATTTGGTGCGCACATCGCCTGCCGCATATACGCCGGGGATGCTGGTCGCCGTAGTTTCATCGGCGATGATATAACCGTTCTCATCCATGCTGAGCCGACCGGCGGCAAGTTCTGTCTGCGGCTGACGGCCTATGCTGATAAAGGCACCATCGCAGGCAAGAATACTTTCTTCGCCGCTGTTTACATCTTGCAGGCCCAGACCGGCAAGACGGCTGTCCTCTTGCAGCAGCGAAGTGACACGGCTGTTCCAGCGAAACTCGATGTTGGGAGCGTCCTGCATTGCCTTGTGATAGATTTTATCAGCACGAAGGCTGCTGCGGCGGTGAATGAGGATCACCCTGGCAGCGATGCGGCTCAGGAGCAGGGCATCGGAGACGGCAGAATTGCCGCCTCCGATCACGGCCACAGTCTTTCCCTTATAGAACATTCCGTCGCAGGAAGCGCAGTAGGCAACTCCACGGCCTGTAAGAGATTCCTCGCCGGGCAGGCCCAGTTTTTTGGGACCTGCGCCGGTAGCCAGTACAACTGTGCGGCCGTAGAATATGCCTTCGCTGGTCTGAGCTTTTTTGGGTTCAGAGGTAAGGTCCAGATCGAAAACTTCGGCATATTCGGTCTGTACGCCAAATCGTACGGCCTGAGCCTGCATTTTCTCTGCCAATGTGAAGCCGTCTATACCTTCCTCAAAGCCGGGATAATTATCTATCTGCTCAGTCAGCGCCATCTGGCCGCCGGCAGAGAGCTTTTCCAGCACAACGGCGTCAAGACCGGCCCGCGCCGCATAGATGGCTGCTGTATATCCTGCCGGGCCTCCGCCTATTATCAACATGTCGTAGATAAGATCATCTTTCATGGCTTACCTCCTATGATACAGGTATTTATTTGAGATTGCTGTCGATGAACTGGTCAATGGCTGCTTTGGAGCCGGGACCGGTCACAGAGGATATGGAACTGCCATCCTTGTAGAGGACCAGCGTCGGGATCACTTCGATGCCTGCTGAGGCTGCCAGATCCGGCTCTTCATCGATATTTATCTTGGCGACTATGATGTCATCCCTTTCTCCGGCGATCTTTTCCAGAGCAGGACCGATACCGAACTTGGCTC
>UQOC01000089.1 GCA_900542565.1 uncultured Eubacteriales bacterium
ACACTTTATCGGTATTGACCATTACTTCCAACGTAATGTACGGAAAGAAAACAGGAAACACTCCTGACGGAAGAAGAGCCGGCACTCCTTTTGCACCTGGAGCAAATCCGATGCACGAAAGAGACAGCCACGGCGCAGTTGCTTCCCTCAACTCAGTATCCAAGATCGACTGGGATACCTGCCAGGACGGAGTTTCCAACACATTCTCCATCACTCCTGCAGCTCTCGGAAAAGAAAGAGACGAGAGGATCAATACTCTCGTAGGTCTGCTCAGCGGATATTTCGACAGAGGAGCACATCACCTCAATGTAAATGTCCTCAACAGAGACCTGCTTGAGGACGCTTATGAAAATCCGGAAAAATACCCTAACCTGACTGTAAGGGTATCAGGCTATGCCGTAAGGTTCAACGCATTGTCCAAGAATCATCAGAAAGAAGTTATCGCAAGAACCTTCCACCAAAATGTATAAGGGTCGGTTCATTAACCACTTGATAAAAGATCAAATCCTTGATAAAATAAAATGCAAAGCCAGGCGAGGTGCCCTTTCAGGAGCACCTCGCCTGCTATACTATTTCAAAATGGGCGGAGGCATATATAAATGAAAGGAAGATTACATTCCATAGAAACATTTGGGGCAGTGGACGGTCCGGGAATAAGAACTGTGTTTTTTATGCAGGGATGCCCTGCCAGATGCCTTTACTGCCATAATCCGGATTCATGGGACCCATCAGGCGGACGCGATATAGAAATTGAAGAGATCGTTCACTGGGCCGTAAGAGGCATGCCATATTATGGAGATAAAGGCGGAGTTACTTTTTCCGGGGGCGAACCGCTCCTGCAGGGGCAGTTTATAACTGAGGCCATGAAAGCTCTCAAAAAGGAAGGGATCAACAGTGCCATAGATGCCAGCGGGACATATGTGGACGAATATACTGAAGAAGCTGTAAAGACATGCGACCTGGTGCTTCTGGATATAAAACATCCCGATCCTGAGAGGTTCAAGATCGTTACCGGAAAAGACCAGGAGACCCTTTTCCGCCTGATCGACATTATAAACCGCCATGGCAGGCATGTATGGATAAGAAATGTCGTGGTACCGGATATAAACGATACGGAAGAAGATATAGAAGCCCTGAACGAGTTTATCAGCCAGGTGGAACATATAGATAAGGTAGAACTTCTGGGCTATCATACTATGGCCGTTCAGAAATACGGCAAGCTGGGGATAACATACAGGCTCAAAGGAGTACCCCCTATGGATGCGGAAAAGCTTGCCCGATTGAAAAAACTGATAAGATACTGATCGCAAAAGGCTCCCTGATGTAGGGAGCCTTTATGGTCATTACGCTAAAACCACGCTTTTACACACACTTTGAAAAAACTGATAAGTTCGTCTGTCAGGCTTCCATTGCCTTGAGGGCAGCTTCTTTTTCTGCCTCTCTGTCTTCCAGCACTTTCTGATATTCTTCTTCGGTCATCTTTGTCATGGTTATGCCTGTGAATCCGAAGAAAATGGAAACAACAGGATTTATCCAGTTTAAGATGGCATAAGGTATGTAAGCACTGTCGACTCCAAGAAATTGTCTCATTGTAGCGCCGCAGGTGTTCCAAGGGAAGAAGTTGGAGGTTATGGTGCCGCTATCCTCAAGGCATCTGGAAAGATTCTTAGGCGCAAGGCGCATATCCTCGAAAGCTTCTTTGAACATCCTGCCGGGAAGTACCAGTGCAAGATACTGGTCGCAGCATACGGCGTTTACTACCAGACATGAGAATTCAGTGGCAAGTACAAGTCCGCCTCTGCCTTTGGCAACTTTCAGGAGGACACCGGCAAATGATGCCATGATGCCGGTAGCGTCCACTATACCGCCGAAACACATTGCGCAGAGGATTATGGAGATGGTCCACATCATGCCCTGCATGCCTTTGCAGGAAAGAAGGCTTGCGACCTCCTGTATTATGCTTGAAGCGTTTTCAGGTACATTTCCCATGGATATGCCGTTGTTGAGTATGCTGAACACATTGTTTGTCAGGGCATGGCTGACTTCAGGGTCATCTATCATGACCTCAAGGGCGCTTTCAACATGAGGCTGGTTCCAGAACATGAAAGGTATGCCTATGACCACGCCGCCGAGGAGAGCCGGAATGGCTGGCAGCTTAAGGGCTACCGCCAGTATTACAAATACAGGAGGGATCAGAGCGAGGATGCTTATGTTTGAAGATCCCTTTATAAATGTAGTGATCTCATCTATGGTGCTGAGATCCGGTTCATTTCCTGATGCGAACATGAAGCCCATGACCGCATAAGCGATGAGCGCGATTATGAGGGAAACCCCTGTGGTATAGATCATGTGCTTGATGTGGTCGAACAGGGTGGCGCCGGCCATGGCCGGTGCAAGGTTAGTGGTATCGGACAGAGGGGACATCTTGTCGCCAAAGTAGGCGCCGGATACTACTGCTCCGGCTGTCATTGCTACAGGGAAACCAAGGGCTGTGCCCACACCTATCAGGGCTACTCCCATGGAACCTGCCGTGGACCAGGAGGAACCTGTAGCCAGAGATACGATCGAACATAAGATACATGATGTCACAAGAAAAACAGAAGGGCTGATAACCTGTATTCCATAATACATCATCGAAGGTATGGTGCCTGCGGCCATCCAGGAGGCGATCATACATCCGACGATGCCCAGTATCAGACAGGCCTGCATGGATCTGTTGATGGAAGCGAGGATACCTTGTTCAAGATATGCCCATTTCCACCCGTTTGCCCGCGCAACTATAGCAGCAACGGCTGCTGCCAGGATAAGAGCGATATGAGGTTCGCCGCCGTTATCCATGAGAATGGACCACATCAGCAGGCCGATCATCGCAAGGATGACAATGAGACATTGCCACATAGGAACTTTTCTACCCATAAAATAAGTCCTCCTTAATTGTAAGATTTGACAAATAAATCTTAGCGGAATTTTAGCGTTGGTATGATTATAAATGGTCGGCAATGATATGTCAATCAATTAACAACATTTTTCTTGTATACATGACGAGAAAATAAAAGAGCGGCAGATGAAAAGAGGCATATGAGCAGCGGAGAAAAGGGCTGGACAGGCTGTATATAATGTAGTGTAAATTTTTCTTAAAAAAATGACAAAAAATTATTGACAACAGAGGAAAAGAGTGCTAAGATAACAAAGCTGTCACCTTGAGGGGG
>UQOC01000090.1 GCA_900542565.1 uncultured Eubacteriales bacterium
TTGACCTTTTTCTTTTTCACGAATTTGGTCTCACATCATTGACTAATGTACATTTTTCGCAAAGTCCCCAGAATGTCCAGAAATTCCGGAGAATGTCCCCCGGAAGTTACCGGAATACCCCCGATGCCTCAAACTCACCAGAAAATTTCCGATACCAGACGAAGTAATACAAAAAAGGAGGGCCGCCTGACACTATGGCGGTTCTCCTTTATTTCGGCCATCCGCCCATCAGCCCGGCGGCCAGGTCAGCTTGCGCTTTCCGAGGATGTGAAAATGCAGGTGCTTCACGGTCTGAAAAGCATCCGGACCGTTGTTGCTGACTACCCTGTAGCCGTTTTCCAGCCCCAGGTCAGCGGCAATCTTTTTGATAGTAACCATTATATGGCCCATCAGTTCCTTGTCCTCATCCTTCACATCGTCCAGGGACTCGATATGCTTCTTCGGTATCACCAGCACATGGACCGGCGCCTGAGGTTCCAGGTCGTGGAAGCATATGATCTGATCGTCTTCGTAGACGATGTTGGAAGGTATGCTGTGGTCCCCTATCTTGCAAAAAACACAGTCTGCCATTTATATCTCTCCTTTCATTCCGTCTTTGTATATCTCAAGAAGTTTCACTTCCTTGAAGCTGTTGAGCAGACCTTCCGCACTAAAGGCCGGCACATACACCTTGACATAGTTATCAGTATAGCCGGTGAAGAAGCCGCCCTCTTCTTCCTCAAACAGGACCGTGCGTTTTTCTCCTATGCATCCGGCAAGAAATCGTGCGGCAGTCTCATCGGCCTTGCGGATCAGTTCTGCAGCTCTTTCTGCCTTGATCTGCGGCGGTATCTGCCCATCCATGGAGGCTGCTGTTGTGCCGGGGCGTTTTGAATAAGGAAAAACATGTACTCTCCCGAACTCCGCTTCTTCCATGAGTTTCAGGCTGTCCGCAAAGTCCTCCGGTGTTTCCTGTGGAAATCCAGCTATCATGTCTGTAGTTATGCCATAGTTGGGATCACTGTCCCTAAGTCTCCTCACTATGTCAAGATAGTCATTTCTGGTATATGGCCTGTTCATCAGCCTTAGCACATGATCGCTGCCGCTCTGGGCGGAAAGATGCAGGTGGTGGCATAACCTGCTGTATTTCATCAGGCCCTGGGCATAATCCCCATCGACCACCGTCGGTTCCAGCGAACTGAGCCTTATCCTGAAATCTCCCGAAAGTTCTTCTATCTCAGCCAGGATCTTTTCCACTCCGGAAAGTTCCGGCCGGAAATCTGGATACTTCTCTGCAAAATCCTCTTCGCTGCCGTAAAGGGCTGTATTGATCCCAGTCAGTATCAACTCCTTGAATCCTTTTCCGATAAGAGCCTCCGCTTCGGCAATGACCTCGCGGGGGTTGCGGCTCCTGACCTGTCCCCTTGCAAATGGTATCAGGCAATAGGTACAGAAACGGTCGCAGCCTTCCTGTATCTTGATATATGCCCTGGTGCGGGATTCCATGGAAGTTATTATGCCCCTGTCCTGATATTCGCAAAGCTGCTTCCGGGATTTTATGTGCACCTGGGCAGTTCGGCTGTTTCCGCCCAGTCGCAGGGCTTCAGTGACATAATCAAGTATATTGCCTTTTTCACCTGTTCCTGCCACAATGTCCACCTCCGGCAGACCGGCAAGCTCATCTGGGCTTATCTGGGCATAACATCCGGTCACCGCGATTATGGCATCCGGATTTTTCTTTTTCATACGCCTTATATACTGGCGTGACTTTCTGTCGGCCAGATTCGTCACCGTACATGTGTTTATGATATATACATCGGCGAAAGCCTTTTCATCCACCGGTTCAAAACCAGCAGCGGCAAACTGTTCCCTCATGGCTTCCGTCTCATATTGGTTTACTTTGCATCCTAATGTGTGGAAAGCTACTTTCATCCGTTATTTCTCCCTGACTTTGGCGGCCGCCGTGGGCACGGCCGCCTTTTCTGATATTTTAACACATCTGAAGTCAAATGTATATCTCAGGCCGTTAAAACATATATTGTTATATATCTGATCCATGCGGAGGTTTCATGAAAAAGCCAGCGATCCTGCTCATCTTTATGGCAGCAGCATTCCTTATATATTCTGTCTTTCCCGCCGGGAACATGATATCCGCAATGTCCGACTCCAGAGCTTCTGTCCGGCTTCCGGTATTGCTCTATCATAGCATATGTAAAGAGGCATCAGGAGAAAACCAGTATACGGTCAGCACTGAAAGATTTGAATCAGATCTCATATGGCTCAAAGATCACGGCTTTACTTCCGTATCTGCCAGCCAGCTCATCGGCTATGTGGAAAACGGCTCTCCTCTGCCATCTAAGCCTGTTCTCATAACCTTTGACGATGGCTACATGAACAACTATTCCCTTGCCTTTCCTCTTCTGCAGAAATATCACATGAACGCTGTCGTTTCTGTGATAGGACGCAAATGTGACGAAAGTTCCGGTGACATGTACCCGGACCTGGCAACATCAGCCCTCAACTGGGGTCAGGTCGCCCTTATGAACAGTTCAGGACTTGTGGAGATAGGGAACCATACCTTTGACCTTCATAAGATCTCAGGCGGCCGAAAAGGCGCTGACCGTCTTTCCGGCGAAAGCGACGAGGATTATGCAGCTGTCCTTACGGCAGACCTTTCTCATGCCCAGGAAAAAATAGCTGCCGCCTGCTCATCCCCAAATCTGTCCAAAGATCAGTCCCATGTACGGGCAGAAGCTCCGTCCATTATCTTTGCTTGGCCCTATGGGGCTTATCCGTCCGATGGCAGCGCAGATCCGATATTGAAGGAACTGGGCTTCAAGATGACTCTGACCAGCTACCAGAAAGTAAATACCGTTTATCAGGGAGAACCGGATTCCCTGTTTGGATTAAAACGGTTTTTGCGTGATCCAGGTTTTGACATGGAAGATATTATCTGATAAAATACCCTTAACAGGGGGTGAAAAGATGAATTTACCAAATAAATCAGAAAAGACCGCTGATATCACCGTCAGTGTGGATGTTTCCAAGATCGTGAGAAATGTAAGCATCGCAGGCGTTCTGGTGGTGGGTATCATTTTCGGATGCAGCACTTACCGCAAAGTACTGCAGTGGCAGAAAGACGAATGATATTTAAAAGAACCGCACACAGGGGCGGGGTTTTTTTTTTTTTTTTT
>UQOC01000091.1 GCA_900542565.1 uncultured Eubacteriales bacterium
CAGCTACTTACAATGTTTGCTTTTTCTTCTTGACAAAACTTAGCAGGTCTTATCATAGGAAATGGATGAAATCAATGTCATATAGGTACAGACTTCACCTTCCACCACTTCGGCTTGTGTTCCATAAGACGGCGGGTGGACACCTGATCCATCTTCCGCCAGAAATCCAGTAGCTTTTCCGTAGACATCCCCTCTAAATTAGACAGCGTCGCCAGGATAACCGCCCATTCCTGTAGGACTATGCTGCTGGTGGCCTGATCTTTAATTTGCTCAAGATCATAGTCCCCAGGACCGATCGGGACTCTGTTGGGATTTACTTTTTTTCGGCTCATGGAAGGGCTCCTCCTGGAATTATTTGCGTTGAAAACGGATCGTTGCAAAGGAACTGCCATACTACCTATCTGGCATAGCAGGAATGCAGCCTTGTATTCTACCATATTCGACGGGAAATGTTTGAGCGCTATATGTAAAAGAAGATAAATCTAATATAATGATTTCTGGGTAAACTTGTGGGTATGACGTTTTTGACTTAAGGTGGCTTTGATATCCGGCGTCTTGACCTGGCTCGTCAGCCGTCCAATCTCAGGGAATTTTCCTTCTTCTATATTACGGGCTGCTTGTAACTGCCCTTTTAACGAGAGAATTTGCTTTGCATCTTCTTCTGAACAGGTTTCGGTACCAATGAGAGGTTTTACCGCCTGAAACGCATCATATATGGTTTTTGAAGCCCGTTAGGTACGACAAGAGACTGTTTGGGAGTGACAACTGTTCCTGTAATAGGCTTATAGTCAGAAGGACCATAATACTTTACTTTGCGGTATTTAGGCTTGTGGCCATACTTTCTCAATACATGATCAATCATTTGACGCAACTGATCGGGAAAAAAGGTTCTGTACTGGAAAAAGTCATGTCATCCACATACAAAGTGAATTTGCAACCGCATTGTTTTGCTAAATCAGAGATTTCTGAAAACATATCGGAGTAAGCATAGAATGCCATAAGCTGACTTGTTGGACACCCGGTTGGAATGCCACCACTGTATGTTATAATGTTCGTCAGGATCTCAGCCACATCAGGGGAAGTTTTTAGTTTCTGCACGAAAAACTGGTATACAGGTTCTCGTGTACAGTTGTCATAGAATTTCTTAATATCAATAGTCAGAACATATTTCCCGTTCAAATGCGCTTTCCCGTTGTCTATATAGCACTTCTGCTTTTCTCCAGAAATGAGCCATTCAGGCCGGATGACTCGGTGAAGCAGATAAAGGAATAAAGGATTCTGCGCTGGATAGCTTTAAGTGTCTTATCAGGGGCAGTTCTTTCTCTTTTTCCTCAAAGTGCTTTTTATCTATTTCAAATTTGTGATACCCGATGATGCTATCAATCGTTTTGAGACCACCAAGGTCAAGACACAGAAGATACTCAAGACGCCTTTTTGTCCGGCATTTATAAAGAGCGCATTGAGTTATGTCATATTTTTTGATTGGTACTTTATTCTTCATCTGGATCACCTGTTGCCGCAGACATATTTTGTATCAGGTGTGCCATCATATTTCTGATAAAAGCAGTTCCTTTGCCGGACTTTTCTGCTTCATCCATATTTTCAGAAAGTAATATCAAAGAGGACAATCGGATACTGTAAATATCCGCATATTTTTGGAGAAGTCCAAAGATGGTTGCTTTTTGTTATTTTCAATTTCTGAAAGATAACTTGCGGAGATGCCAAGTTCCGAACTCATTTCACTGGCCTTATATCCATAAATAATGCGCACACGTTTCAGTACATCTCCGATCATGCTTGTCACCTCCCAGCTACTCCAATTCTGATTTATAATACAAGCCGTTTGGCCTAATAAACAAAAATTAGACGGGCTTCCCGTTTGCTGCACCACCTCGCCTTACTTCTTAAACATCTCACAGAAGCACTGGATGATTTGTAAAATCACCAGCAGCACTTCAAGTGCTCTAAACGCCAACCGAAATAAGGTTTTGCGCCATTTGCGCTTGAACTTGAAACGGTGAGAACTTCGGGGGTTCGACGAGTTGCTGGGACTATCCTGCATGAACAGCGATTTTTTATACTTGTTCATAGTATACCTCTTTCGAGGGTCACGAAATATAGTTGATGTGACCCTCACCCGGGAAAGAGTTGGTGCATACAGGACAACCCATCTAATTTCTTTGGGCATGGCCCAAGCACCCGGCTTGGGCCATGCCGGGCGACGGCGCATCGGGCGGTCAAGCCGTGTGCCGCCCCCGTGGGGTAGAACACCTTCAAGATGTTCCGCGAGTGCTTATGCACTCCAATTTAGGGGCTAAGACCAGTAGGGGCTTATGCCTCTACTTCGCAAATAGCAAATTTTCGCGAAGGCGTTTGTGTATCAGAGCCACGGCAAGTACACCACAGTTCCGGCAGATCACATACTTCAGCCGGTTGCCTAAGAATCCATTCCGCCGGAGGGTCACAATGGCCTCGTTCTGCTGCCAGCCGATCCCCAGGTCATACGATCCGCACCAGGCACAATGGTTGACGGGGATCTGCGGCTGTTTCGTTTCGCTGCTGTTTATCAAATCTCCAACCTCTCCTGCAGAACCTGACTGGCCGATTTCTTGTTCTTATCAAATGCGTGGGTGTAGATATCCAGCGTAGTGGACGGCTGGCTGTGGCCCAGCAGGCCTGCTACGGTGGCTACGGCGGGCCC
>UQOC01000092.1 GCA_900542565.1 uncultured Eubacteriales bacterium
CTGTAATTGCCAAGATTATAATCTACATCTTTTACCATTGTGTTCATCTTGGAGAGGATCCACTTATCCATAACCGGAAGTTTATCATATTCCAGAGTATATTTTGTTGCATCAAAATTATCAATGTTCGCATAAAGCACGAAGAATGCATAGGTGTTCCAGAGCGTTCCCATAAATTTACGCTGACCTTCGAGCACAAGCTTACCAGAGAATCTCTTTGGAATCCATGGTGCAGATGCTGTATAGAAATACCAGCGGATGGCATCAGCGCCGTATGTCTGCAGTGCATCAAACGGATCCACCGCATTTCCCTTGGACTTGGACATCTTCTGTCCATTCTCATCCTGTACATGTCCAAGTACGATAACATTCTCATATGGTGCTTTGTTGAAAAGCAGTGTAGACTCTGCCATCAGGGAATGGAACCATCCTCTGGTCTGATCCACAGCCTCGGAGATAAACTTTGCAGGGAACTGCTGCTCAAACACTTCTTTGTTTTCAAATGGATAATGATGCTGTGCGAAAGGCATTGCTCCTGAGTCGAACCAGCAGTCCATTACCTCTGTTATCCTGGTCATCGGCTTGCCGCAGTGAGGACATTTGAGGTGAACATCGTCCACATAAGGTCTGTGGAGTTCGATGGTCTCATCTATCGGTTCGATGGCTTTTTCAACCAGCTCTTTTCTGGAACCTACGCACTCTAAATGGCCGCATTCACATCTCCAGATAGGGATAGGGGTTCCCCAGTATCTTGAGCGGGAGATCGCCCAGTCCTTGACTTCTTCCAGCCAGTTGCCGAAGCGCTTTTCTCCTACATAAGGAGGGAACCAGTTTACTGTATTGTTGTTGGCCACAAGCTGATCCTTGAGCTGGCTCATGGCAATGTACCATGATGGTTTGGCGTAGTACACCAGCGGTGTGCCGCATCTCCAGCAGTGCGGATAGTTGTGCTCTATTTTTTCTTTGGAAAATATCTTGTTTTCGCCGGCCAGGTACTTGATGATCTCCACATCAAGGCCTTCTTCCATTACGAAATGGCCTTTCCAAGGAGTATCGGTGTAGCAGCCTCTCTCGTCTACCGGCTGAACTACCGGCAGATCGTATTTGCGGCCGCACTGATAGTCGTCTTCACCGAAAGCAGGCGCCGTGTGTACGATACCTGTACCGTCTTCTATGGAAACATAATCCATGCAGGTAACAAAGAATGCTTTCTTGTCAGGCTTTACGAACGGCATGAGCTGCTCGTATTCCATGTATTCCATGTCTTTGCCCTTTATGGTCTGGAGGACTTCATACTTGCCTGCTCCCAGGACTTTGTCGGCCAGGTGCTGGGCCACATAGAAGATGTTGCCCTCTTCGTCGCCTTCTGTCATCCTGACTTTTACATAGTCGATGTCAGGGCCTACGGTCAGAGCCACATTGGAAGCCAGGGTCCAAGGGGTGGTGGTCCATGCCAGGAAGTATTCGTTTTCAGTTCCGGCTTTTTTGAATTTTGCCGTTATGGTATTGGTCTTTACCATCTTATAGCCCTGGGCTACTTCGTGGGAAGCAAGTCCTGTTCCGCAGCGAGGGCAGTATGGCAGTATCTTATGTCCCTCGTAGATCAGGCCGGCGTCGAAGAATTTCTTGAGGATCCACCAGCCGGTTTCGATATAGTCGTTTTCCAATGTCACATAAGGATGATCCAGATCTACCAGATAGCCCATCCGCTCGGACATTTCACGCCACATTCCGGTGTAGGTGAAGACCGATTCACGGCATTTCTCGTTGAATTCTTTGATACCGTATTTTTCAATGTCCTGCTTGCCGGACATGTGGAGCTGCTTTTCTACTTCTATTTCGACAGGAAGTCCGTGGGTGTCCCATCCGGCCTTTCTGTTTACCTGATAGCCCTGCATGGTCTTGTAGCGGCATACGGAGTCTTTGAGGGTCCTGGCCATTACATGGTGTATGCCCGGCTTGCCGTTGGCTGTAGGCGGGCCTTCGTAGAATACGAACGGTGTGCAGCCTTCTCTGGCGTCTACGCATTTTTTGAGAAGGTCTTCTTCTTTCCATTTTTCGACTTGCTCGTTCTGCACCTGTGCTACGGGCTTGTCTGAAAGCTTTTTGAACATTTTTCTCTCCTCTCTTTGCTCAGGGGATATTCTGACCGGGATCCGGTGTTTCCGTTCGGCGCGCATGGCCTTATAAGCCCACTTGCGCCCCGGAAGTCTCCATTGGCCGGACATCGGATCAGGGCCATTAAAAAATCCCTAAGCCGATAAATATGTATCGATTTAGGGACGATTATTTCATAACCGCGGTACCACCCTAATTGCCGTCCTGCCTTCCGTCGTCTGGGACGGGCCCGGACCGGCCTCTCATTAAAGTGATCAGGCTCCGGAGTGATATTTGCTACTCAGGTTTCACCACCGCCCTCTCAGCCCTGTGGGCGGCTCTCTGTAAGGTTATTAGACCCGGCTACTGGTTCCTTCAACGCCTGCGCATATAAAAATTGTACTGTATTATTTTACTTGGAAAAGCGCCGAAAGTCAAGATGTAAGTTTGGGGCTCACATTAAATTAATGTAGGTTTGTCAAACATATGTTACACCATAAAGCAGGAAATCATATAAGGTGTC